>PHDQ01000152.1 GCA_002841025.1 Bacteroidetes bacterium HGW-Bacteroidetes-13
AGTTTCTTGATGTCAAAAATTTAGATTTACAAAGATTTCAATCTCTTTTCACCAAAACATAAAAGTCGTTTTCTATCGGCAGATAACCTTGGTCATAGCAAAAATAATAGACTGTACCGACCTTGGTGGTGTGCAGACTCGTCAAAATCTCAAAATCGAAACCCTTTTCGAGGAGTTTACTTCGCGCGACTTTGGTCTTTCCGTCACGGTTGAGCGATTGCAAAACACGGTAGTTTTTCCGCAACCGATTGTTGGTATTTCTGATGAGATTTTTCTCATCCGGATCTATTTTGTTGTGGTATGCATTTCGGCAATAGTCGCTGCAAAACTTTTTATCACTCCGGCCGATGATTTTTTCACCACATTCTTGACATTGATTACTCATATCGTAAATATTTGATTGCAAGATACAAAAACGTTTTCAAATATTTACAAACGGATACAAACGAAAGCAATTACTTGACAACCGAATAAAGGATACTGGCTGTCATTCCTTTGTACCGTTGTTTGAATGCAACAAGAAAAATTAGTAATCATTTAAATCTTTCTGTTATGAGTACGCTTAGAAACAAAGTTCAGTTGATCGGTAATTTAGGCCAAGATCCTGAAGTAGTAAAATTGGAATCCGGAAAAAATCTGGTAAAATTTTCGTTGGCTACCAACGAGACTTACAAAAACCAACAGGGCGAAAAGGTCACTGAAACCCAATGGCACAATCTCGTTGCCTGGGGCAAAACCGCCGAGATTATTGAAAAATATCTCACCAAAGGCAAAGAAGTAGCTGTGGAGGGCAAACTTACTTACCGCAACTACGAAGACAAAAGCGGTGTGAAACGCTATTTCACCGAAATCGTCGTCACCGACCTACAGATGTTGGGAAACAAACAATAACACTTTGTTTGTATGTTGAAAAAAGCCACGATTGTGTGGCTTTTTTTTGTTTGATAAGCTTGCCAATAAATTTTAATCTAATCCATTGCAGCAATGAAAATTACAAATCTTTCCAACCAATCGGAAAACGAACTATCTTATACAATCATGGGAGCGATTTATAATGTCTTTAACCTATTAGGGCCTGGTCTTTTAGAATCCGTATATGTTGTAGCGTTGCGACACGAACTAAAAAAAACAGAATTTAAAAGTCTTGACCGAGGTGGCAGTTCCGGTTTTTTATGAAGGCGAAAAATTAGAACTGGGTTTCAGGCTTGATTTATTGATTGAAGATAAAGTAATCATCGAAGTCAAATCAGTTGAAAATTTGGCAGAAGTACATCATAAACAGTTATTGACCTACCTAAAATTGACGAAGTTAAAATTGGGTATTTTAGTGAATTTCAATGTAGATAAAATAAATTCAGGAATATATAGAAAAGTAAAATGGCTGTAAAGTTTTCCCGCAGATACCGCAAATTTTCGCGGATATTTTCTGCGTTTATCAGTTACACGGGTGAGTTGATTTGGGAATACAAACTTCCGGCGGCCTCTTTTGCAACCCCCTCAACGTATATGTTTGATGGCAAACAATACATTGTTTTGGCTTGTGGCGGCGAAAAATTAGGCACACCCAAAGGTAATGTGATTATGGCTTTTGCGTTGGAGTAATTGATTTAAAAACATATCCTTCTTCAGTAAAATAAGTCAACATTCGTGGCAAAATTACTTTGAGATTTTCATAAGCTTTTTGGCTGTCGTGAAAAACCACAATGCTGCCGGGTTTGGTGTGGCGAATCAGATTTTGGTAACAGGTTTCAGAATCCAAAGTTTGATCAAAATCAGCACTGATCACATCCCACATTACCAGCGAATAACCCGCCTTTTTGAGTAGCCTGATTTGTTTGGGTTTTATTTTCCCGTAAGGCGGACGAAAAAGCATACTGTCAATGTGTTTGGCGGCTTCGGTCGTGTTTTCGAGATAGGATTTGGATGCGGTTTTCCAACCATTGAGATGGTTGTGGGTATGATTGCCAACAGCGTGTCCGGCTTTTTGAGTGGTTTGAAATATTTCCGGATGTTGCACCACATTCTTACCGATGCAAAAGAAAGTGGCTTTGGCATCAAACGCATCTAAAACACTTAATACCCAAGGCGTTATTTCGGGTGTTGGGCCGTCATCAAAGGTGAGGTAGATGGCTTTTTCTTTGGTTTTAATTTTCCAAAGTAACTTGCCAAAAAGCAGTCTTAAAATAGTGGGGGTTTTATAAAAAAGGCGGTTCAAAATGGGTAAATGATGGGTTCAATATTCAGTCCGGGTGAAAATGAAAATCATCAAACGGATCCAGCCCAATACCTTTATCTCAAAATCTTTGGTTTTCATGAGTAATGTGGCTAAAGCCAAGTTGCATTTTATCTGTTCTCGCGGTGGTTGAGCCCCGACGATTCGGGGTTCAACTACCAAAACCACGCAAAAAGATTGGGTTTTAAACGGCCTACACTGCTTACTCCTTATAAAAATGCTCAAAATAAGCTTCGTGTTTTTGGAAAATTTTGAGTTGTTCTTCTACAAATCCCTCGTCGTGGTATTGCACAATGATGTCGGTCAAACTTCTGTACCGCTCTATGTTGGTGATGATTTCGTCAAAGAAAATAAGTTGCTTATCGATACTCATCTGATTGAAATAAACCAAATATTCTTGGTAATTTTTCACCACACGCAAAAACAAATCTTCAGCTTTTTTGTTTTTGCCGATGCGGTAATAACCTTCAACATAAGGCTCTAAAAGAGAGAAGTAGCCGTATTTTTCTACCGGCGTTTTATCGATTACCAAGTCCATGATTTTTTCGGCCTTTTCGAACTGGTTTTCGCGAATCAATTGATCGGCCAGACGTGCCAAATTACCCCGATAGTTGATGCTGTTTTTGCGGGTTTCCGGATCGTGATAGATGTCTCCGTTCATATTTCCCCAATCCCATTTGAGTGCATTGTTGTACATGGTTTCCGAGTCGATTCGACCCATTTCATAGGAATTTTTCGGATCTACTTTGGTTTGAATAGGCACCAATTTATAGGTCAAACCGTCGAGTTGAAGATAATCTTTCATCCAAAGATATTCGGCGTTGTCAAAACTTCCGCCGGAGAAATAAATTGGTCGTTTCCAATCGTTGTTGGCGAGGATATCGAGCATCATCATCCTGTTTTTAGGCAATTGATTGCCAATTTGGATATCGATGTACGGCACAATCAGCGCAGAATCTTTTGCTTTGACAATGCCGTTTTTGAGTACCGTTTCTTTATCGACTGGAATTCTGATTTTATTGGTCGGATAGAAGGTGATTTCTTCCCCATTCGACAATGTAACTTTGGTTTTGGGATCATCACTGGATATCCAAGTCATAAAATCTTTGATGTTCCAAGTGTTTTCCGTCATTTTTTGATAGATGAGAACATCTCTTGTGCCATAACGATACTGGCTGTGTTTGAGTTGAGACGGAATTGGGCTGCTTTCGTAGGCTTTCCGCTTCATCTGGTCGATGTACCAATCCGTGGCAAAAAGGCTGGTATTGATGGTACGCACATCGGTGCGATACGCTTCAATTTCCTGGGCATACCACATGGCAAAAGTGTCGTTGTCACCAATGGTAAAAATGATGGCATCAGCATCTTCTTGGCACGAATCCAAATATGATTTGGCGATGGCTTGTGCCGTATATTTACCCGAGCGGTCGTGGTCATCCCAATTCTGTTGCGCCATCAAAACCGGTACTGCAAGCAGACAAACGGTCGTGCTGAGAACGACGGCCAATTTGGGTTGTATTTTTCTCTGCAACCAATCGAATACGGCAAAGGCACCGATGCCAATCCAAATGGAAAACACATAGAAGGATCCGACCAACGCATAATCTCTTTCACGGGGTTCAAATGCGCGTTCATTCAAATATATTTTAAGGGCGATTCCCATGAATAAGAAAAAAACGAGAAGTATCCAGAAATAATTCAGATGCTTTTTATAGTGAAAAAATAAGCCGATAAGCCCGAGAAGGAATGGCAAGAAAAAGTAGGTGTTTCGTCCTTTGTTATTGGCGAGTTCACTGGGTAGATTGGTTTGCGGGTATCCTAAGAAAAACTCATCAACGGCTTGAATGCCACTGATCCAGTTGCCATGATTGTCATATTTTCCTTGAATATCGTCTTCCCGACCGACAAAATTCCACATAAAATAGCGCCAATACATATAACTGAACTGAAATTCGAACATGTATTTCATGTTTTTCAGAAAGGATGGTTTTTCCACGTTGATGTACTCGCTGTAATCGGTTAGAAATTTACTGTATTTAGACATTTCTATTTTTCCGGATTTCACGCCAGCTTTTATTTCGCTAATCATCGAACGCAGTTGTTCGTTGGATTGGTATTCGGGTTTGATGGTAAAATCAATTGCGCCGGTAAATTGCATATAATTGCTGATGTTATCAGCATCGGTGCTCCACATTCTTGGTAAAAAACCTTTCTGGCTGTCGTCAGAATTTTGCCTGACGTTTTCCCATTTGTTGACGATGATGTATTTACCTGTTTTTTCATCGCGCTCGTAGTTGGGTTTGTCGTCCAAGTAAGGCTTGTTTGGGTCTAAACCGACATAAGCTTCGGTGAAAAGCGGCCCGTAAAAAAGTTTGGTTTCGGGATATTGCTCACGATTGTAGTAAGCCAATAATTCACGTGCATCTGCCGGTTTATTTTCGTTGATAACCACGTTGGCATTGGCGCGAATGGGCAACATGATCCAACAGGAAAATCCAACCAAAATGAAAAATATACTGTGAACGATGGTGTGCAGATGGATGTAATTTTTCTCTTTGGTATATCGGATGGCATAATAGAATATCGCGATAAAAATAAGCCCTGCAATGAGGGTTCCTGAATTGAACGGGAGACCAAATGTGTTGACAAAAAAGACCTCCGAACCACCGAAAAATTTCAGTGTATAGGGTAATAAAAGTTTAAATATCACCAACAGTATGGCAACGACTACGATATTTGCCGTTATAAAATTTTTGACCGTGATGGTTTTCCAGTTTTTAAAATAATATAAAAATCCAATGGCAGGAATGGTTAGTAACGCCATAAAGTGAACACCGAATGAAAGTCCGATGACAAATGAAATAAGAATAAGCCATCTGTTGCCTCGGGTTTCGTGCATTTCTGCTTCCCAACGCAGTCCGAGCCAAAACATCAACGACATGATGCCTGCGGCCATCGCATACACTTCTGCTTCTACGGCATTGAACCAAAAACTATCAGAAAAAGTAAATGCCAAAGCACCCACCGCAGCACTTCCCAAAACGGCTAACGCCTTAGTGTCTGTGAATGCTTCATCTCCGCGGGCGATTATTTTTCGCAATAAAATCGTCAACGACCAGAATAGGAAAAGGATGGTGAAAGCACTTGATACGACGGACACCGAATTGACCATCAATGCGATTTGTTGTTTGTCTTGTGCAAAAATCGAAAAAACGGCGCCAAACATTTGAAACAGTGGTGCGCCGGGCGGGTGACCGACTTGCAGTTTGGCAGAAGTCGAAATATATTCGCCTGCATCCCAAAAACTTGCCGTGGGCTCGACGGTTAATCGATAAGTTATCAGGGCGATACCAAAAATTACCCAACCTACAATGGTGTTCCATTTTTTGAAATGCTGACTCATTTTGTGTATTTAAAATAACCGGACGAATTTAAGAATAAAAATAAGATTGAAAGGTTATAAAGACGCTAAAAAACCAAATTAGTTGAATTTAAAAGGCTGCCAAAGTACTTCTTAAGGTATAGTGGAAGGCTTATTTGTGGTTGTTGGAATAAAAAAAATTAAAAAGTTTGTGCAACCAAAAGATTGTTATAAATTTGCAACCGCATTTTGGTCTATGGTGTAACTGGCAACACGTCTGGTTTTGGTCCAGAAGAGTCTAGGTTCGAGCCCTAGTAGACCAACAAGGTGTAAGCACTGATTTTCTTATGAAAGTTGGTGCTTTTTTTATTGATGGAACAAAGTGGGGCGAGAAGTTTATCCTGA
>PHDQ01000153.1 GCA_002841025.1 Bacteroidetes bacterium HGW-Bacteroidetes-13
CATTCAAAGTAATTATTATCACAGAACAAACGCATCGAAAAAGCTCAAAATAATCGTAATTTCGCTAATAAAAAAAATTGCAACTTTAAATCAGTAAAATTCTAAAAACATATTGCCATGAAGATTACTTTTTACGGTCATTCCGCACTCGGAATTCAAATTGGTAACACCTATTTGATGGTCGATCCGTTTATCTCCGCCAATGAAAAAGCGGCGGAAATTGACATCTCAAAATTAAAAGCCGATTATATCTTGGTCACGCATGCCCACCAAGACCACATACTCGATGTGGAAGCCATCGCCAAAAAAACGGGCGCCAAAGTAGTCTCAAATTACGAAATTGTCACGCGTTTCGGGCAAAAAGGCATCGAAGGTCACCCGATGAATCACGGTGGCAGTTGGAATTTCGACTTCGGCAAAGTAAAATACGTCAACGCCATTCATTCTTCTTCTTTCCCTGACGGCACTTATGGCGGCAATCCGGGTGGTTTCGTGATAGAAACGGAAACAAAAAGCATTTATATTTCGGGCGACACCGCACTCACGTACGACATGAAACTCATTGGCGAGCACACCCAACTCGATTTGGCCATTTTGCCGATTGGAGACAATTTCACCATGGGTGTAGATGATGCGTTGAAAGCCGCACAATTTTTGAATGTCAACAACGTGTTGGGTGTGCATTTTGACACTTTTGGATACATCGTCATCGACCATGACAAAGCCATAGAAAAGTTTTTAGACAGCGGTGTCAAGCTGCATCTTTTAGAAATCGGAGAAAGTATAAACCTCTGATTTTGAAAGCGTCATATCAAAAATATTTACTGCATTTTAAAAAACCTTCCGGCACTTCGCGAGGCATTCTTTTCGATAAAGAAACTTGGTTTATAATACTTGAAAAAGATTCCAAAAAAGGAATCGGCGAATGTGCTTTATTTCGCGGCCTCAGTGCAGACGACCGACCCGATTATGAAGAAAAGCTTCGTTGGGTGTGTGAAAATATTCATCTGGGTAAATCCAAACTTTTGGAAATGCTTAAAGAATTTCCGTCTATTCAATTTGGTTTGGAAACTGCTTTTTTATCCTTGAAAGGAAAACATCCTTTTGAAATTTTCCCCTCCGATTTTGTTTCCGCTCAAGCACCCATCGATATCAACGGCCTGATTTGGATGGGAAGTGATGCTGAAATGCAGGATCAAATCAATCGAAAAGTTGCAGCGGGATTTCGATGCATCAAATTGAAAATAGGTGCTATCGATTTTGACACCGAATTGCGGTTGTTACAATCCATCCGAAATCATTTTTCACCCGAAGCAATCGAACTTCGGGTGGATGCAAATGGTGCTTTCTCGCCTACTGATGCTTTGAAAAAACTCAATCAATTGGCTGCATTGCATATCCACAGCATCGAGCAACCCGTCAAAGCCGGGCAATCAAATCTAATGGCTTCATTATGTGCCAATTCACCCCTGCCCATCGCGCTCGATGAAGAATTAATCGGCGTGTTTGACAAAGCTGATAAACTGAAATTACTCAAAAGCATTCGCCCGCAATACATCATTTTGAAACCTGCCTTGGTGGGTGGATTTTTGGGCGCAAAAGAATGGATTGACCTTGCTGAATCACTCGGAATCGGTTGGTGGATAACTTCTGCTTTGGAAAGCAACATCGGTCTAAACGCCATTGCTCAGTGGACTTACACGCTAAAAAACACCCTGCCACAAGGACTTGGCACCGGCGAGCTGTTCACAAACAATTTTGACAGTCCGCTTGTTGTAACCAATGGCAAACTCTGGAATGATTTGTCTAAAAACTGGAAGGTACCGATGTTTTAGGGCAATATTTTAAAAACGTATCAAAAGAAAATTAATTCCGCTTATTACACTTGAAATCACAGATTTACAACACATCTATAAATTTGTTTGATTTTGTGAGTTTTTTTTTTAAATAACTGTATATTTATTCTATCCTTTCTAAAAACTTTACCCATGCCTCAATCAGATATTTTAGAAGAAATTCGGTCCGGTGTTTTCGATAAGTTGTTTAAAGGCAAAAAGCTAATAGAAATTCTCGAAAGCATTTTACGCCCAATAGAGAGAGAAAATGAAACCATGCTTTGCAGCATATTGCTTTTGGATGAAGAAGGAAAACATTTACTTTCTACTGCTGCCCCAAGACTCCCTAAATTTTATGTCGATGCAATCCATGGAGGTGAAATTGGCTTAGGAGTAGGGTCTTGCGGCACCGCTGCTTACACCGGAGAAAGTGTCATCGTAGAAGACATTCAGTCACATCCTTATTGGGAAAATTACAAAATACTTGCCAAAAAAGCAGGACTGGCTTCTTGTTGGTCGGAGCCTATCAAAAATGAGAATGGACAGGTGTTGGGTACCTTTGCAATTTATCATCATAAAATAGCGCATCCTACAAATAAACATATACTGTTGATTAAACAGCTGGCAAAAATCGTTGCGGTGACAATCAAACATTTTGACACCATAAATCAGCTCAAAGCCAGTGAGCAAAAGTATCGACAGATGTTTGAAGACAATCCGCAACCCATGTATATTTTCGACTTAGAAACATTTCGATTTCTAAACGTCAACCACGCCATTCAAGAATTATACGGTTACTCGAAAGAAGAATTTCTTAACATGGTCATTTTTGACATTCGACCAAAAGAAGATAGACCGATTCTTAAAAAATTTTTAAAGTCTCGATTACACAGAGAAAGCAATTTGTTGGAAGCAGGTTATTGGAGACATATAAAAAAAAATGGAGAACTTGTTTATGTCCAAGTTTCCTATCAACCCATCCTATTTAATAACCGGAAAGCCGGTTATATTTTGATCAACGACATCAGCGAAGTAAAAAATGCGGAAATCAAACTCAAAAATAGTGAGAATCGGCTGTTTACAATCTTGGAAACCATCCCAGACTGTGTTATAATCATGGACTTAAGCGGAAAATTTCATGAAATTAATCAAGCCGGGCTGTCTTTATTTGAAGTTGAAACCAAGGAACAACTTTTGGGAAAATCTGTATTAGATTTCGTTGAAAAGCCTTATCAAGAGTCGTTTCGTGCGTTTATGAAAGAGATAGCTATAGGAAACAATGTGAATTTTGAGTTTAAAATCATTGGCGCAAAAGGATCTTCTCGATGGGTAGAAAAGCACGCTACACTTTTGAAACTTGAAGACGGTTCGTGTTTCATATTAAGCGTACTTCACAATTTGACTGGTGAAAAAGAAAGTCAACTTCTTTTAAAGCAACAAAATGAGGCGCTAAAAAAATCAAACACAGAGCTGGATCGTTTTGTGTATAGCACTTCGCACGATTTGCGATCGCCATTGTCATCCATGATGGGACTTGCGAAGATTATACAATCCGAAACCCGTGAGGCCGATACTTACGAACACATACAAATGATTCAAAACCGCATCAAAAGATTGGATCATCTCATCAAAGACATTCTCAGCTATTCGTTTAACAAACGAACAGAAATTGTGCCTACCCACATAGATTTCGACAAGGTGGTTTCCAATACCATTGAAAATCTTGAACACATAGAAACCACCAAAAAAATTGATTTTGAAATAACCATCGACAATCAAACCCCTTTTCATTCCGATCTCCAACGCATCTATACAATCCTCGAAAACCTGGTTGGAAATGCAATTAAATACCACAATCCACTTCAGGAGAAACCATTTGTTAAAATTAATGTATTGGTGGACGAAAAAGAAGCCAAAATCACCATTGAAGACAACGGAATTGGAATAGAAAAAGACCTTCAATCCAAAATTTTTGATATGTTTTATCGAATTTCAAGTAATCAAGAAGGTAGTGGGATTGGTCTGTATTTGGTAAATGAAACCGTCAAAAACATCGGCGGAAAAATAAGTTTAATTTCAAAACCCGGAATTGGGAGTATCTTTACCATCGTTTTGAAAAATTATTTGTATGAATACCCAAATTGATAATAAAACAGCTTTGATTATGCTCATCGATGATGTGGAAATGGATCTCTACATCAATCAATATGTCATCAAAAAAAAATGGGAAGATTGCATCATCCAAAAATTTACGAGTGGAATCGATGCCTTTGCGTATTTCAAAAACAATGAAAACCAATTAGAAAATATTCCGGATATAATTTTTTTGGATATCAATATGCCTTTGATGAATGGTTTTGAATTTGTAGAAGCTTTTAAAACACTGAAAGAAAATCTAAAGTCAAAATGTGCAATTTATATTCTTTCATCCTCCTTCAATCCGCTTGAAATAAAACGCGCCAATGAAGACCCTTACATCAAAGCATTTATCGAAAAACCTCTTACCGCTGATGTGGTGTCTGTTATCAATCACGGTTTTTTTCGTTAGAAACACCTCCTGTATTATTGGGTAAATATTAATACTAAAAAGAATGTTTATAAAAAGTCTTTGCCGTAAATTTGCAGTTCACTTTACGCTTGCTGAAGTGCTTGACACCAAAAAACAAAAGGAGTCTCATTTACAGCTAATTGTAATTTATTTTGATAATCATGCAAAAAACACACACTTTCCATATCCCTGTGATGGGAATTGGATTTACACTCGATACGCCTTTGAAAATATCGCAATACGGCATCGACTCGGTCATCTCATTGGTCGATGACATACTGCTCGAAAAAATGAGGAAAATGTACTGCGAAAAATACCGATTGGTTTACGAAGAAATTACTGAAAAAATTGAAGATTTCAGAGCCAAAAGAGTTACTGCCTATCTGAATTTGATACATAAATTGGCGATTGAAAAATTTGAAAACCTCAAAAACACGACGACCGGATTGAGTAACGAACTCAAAGAATATTTCAGCCTTTTGCCGGACGGTGCCGCCATCAAACAAGAATTTAACAGATTGATTAACACACCTTTCAATCCGGATGAATTCAAAATTTGGTTGAAAAACAACTTGAAAATGGGCAGCATCGATGTCAACATCATGACCAAAATCGACAAGGACAACTACTTGAACAACGAAAAATTACCCATCGAGTTCAACGATGCCCATGCCGCACTGCGCGGTTATGCCAGCAGCGATTTAACCTCTTCCATCGTGTTTTCTGCCGGTATGAATCCGCGTCTGTACAGCTATTTGGAACAGTTTGAAGATTTTTATCCGAACGAAAACATGTTTCTCAAAAAGAAAATTATTTTGAAAGTCAGCGACTATCGATCGGCACTCATCCAAGGTAAATTTTTTGCCAAAAAGGGATTGTGGGTCTCCGAATACCGCATCGAATCGGGATTGAATTGCGGCGGACATGCTTTTGCGACCGACGGTCATTTGCTCGGGCCGATTTTAGCCGAATTCAGAGACAGCCGAAACGACTTTATCCAATCGCTGCACGAAATGTACATCCAAGCGCTTGCCGGCAAAAACAAACCCGTTCCTGAAAAGCCATTGGCATTAAAAATCACCGCCCAAGGTGGTGTTGGAACCGCGGAAGAACATCAATTTATGCTCGAACATTTCCAACTCGATTCAGTGGGTTGGGGAACGCCTTTCTTGTTGGTTCCGGAAGCCACGACTGTCGATCAAGCAACGCTCGACAAATTGGTAGAAGCCAAAGAAAAAGATTTATACCTAAGTGATATTTCGCCTTTGGGCGTACCGTTTAACAACATACGGGGAAACACCAAAGATGACGAAAAATTTGCGCTGATTCAAAAAGGCAGACCGGGTAGTTCGTGTCCGAAAAAATACGTGGCACTCAACAAAGAGTTCACAGACAAAGCCATTTGTTCGGCTTCACGCCAATACCAAAACCTGAAAATTAAGGAATTGGCTGAAGAAACCTTGTCGGCATCGACCTACAAAGCCCGCTTTAACAAAATTATCGAGAAATCATGTATTTGCGTTGGCTTGGGAACTTCTTCACTGTTGGTCAACGGCTTAGAAACCAAAACCGAAGGAACAGGCGTTTCCATCTGTCCGGGACC
>PHDQ01000005.1 GCA_002841025.1 Bacteroidetes bacterium HGW-Bacteroidetes-13
AATTCCCATCAGACCCAACAACCTTGATTTTATCAAATACATCTCGGACGAACAAATCAAGAAAAAGTTGGAAAGCACCCGATTGATTGACCAGGAAGCTATCCAAATGATGCCTTCGGGAGAAGTTCCTAATTTCATTTTTAAAGGAAACGGGGAAAATGATTTTGAAGACAAATCAGCTGTTTGGATTCCGCAAACCCCTTCCAATTCCAACGGCTCGGCTTATGCCGACTTAGACAATGACGGCGATTTGGACTTGGTGGTCAACAACCTGAACAACGCGCCTTATCTATTAAAAAATAAATCGAATGGGAATTTTTTGAAAGTAAAGTTCGACTATGACAAACCCAATTCATTCGGAATTGGAACCAAAGTTGCGCTCTATGCTAAAGGCAAACTCCAGTATCAACAACTTTTCACCACCAAAGGGTTTCAATCTTCATCTGAGCCCGCATTATTCTTCGGATTGGATACGGTTGCTAAAATAGATTCGCTGTTGGTTATCTGGCCGGATCGAACCTATCAAAAATTATTAAACGTCAAAAGAAACCAAACATTAATCATCAAACCGGATGTAAAACGTGATACTTTCCACGGATTTGCCTCAAAAAGCACCAAAAAATGGTTTGCTGTCGCGGAAGATAATTTCGGTTTGGTCTATGATCACAAAGAAAATGAATTCAACGATTTTGACCGTCAAAAATTGATTCCTTATCGAATTTCAGATCGAGGTCCGGCAGTAGTTGTCGGCGATGTGGATGGCAATGGTTTGGAAGATGTGTTTTTTGGCGGAGTAAAATTTGACCCTGCTCAACTATTTCTTCAAAAAAAAACCGGATTTGAAAGGGTAGAGAATCTATTTCCAAAAGAAGAAGATGGCGTAGAAGAAACCGACGCTTGTCTGGTTGATGTCAATGGCGACGGCGCGTTAGATTTGTTTGCCGTCTCGGGCGGAGGCGAGTTTTACGCTAAGATGAATCCGCTGCTCGACCGATTGTTTTTGAATGACGGAAAAGGAAATCTCATCAAACAAGCAGATTTTCCAAAGTATTTTGAAAACGGCACAGTGGTTCGCCCGATAGATTTTGACAAAGATGGCGATGTAGATTTATTCGTGGGTTCGGGAGCGTTTTCCTATGATTTCGGAAAAATACCGGACAGTTATTTGCTGGAAAATAAAGGTGGAAAATTTGAAATTAAAAACGAAAACGCCTTTAAAAATTTAGGCATGATTACCGATGCCGTTTGGACGGATTTTGACGGAGACGGCAGCGAAGATTTGATAGTGGTCGGCGAATGGATGTCGCCCGTTTTCTTAAAAAACAACCAAAGTAATTTTGAAAATGTCTCTAAAACCTATCTCGCAAACCCAACGAATGGCTTGTGGCAAAGCATTTTAGAGTTTGATTTGGACGGAGATGGCAAATCGGAATATCTTTTAGGAAATTGGGGATTGAACACCAAATTTACGGCATCAGAAAAATATCCACTTAAAATGTATTACGGCGATTTGGATGAAAACGGCAGCAAAGAAACCGTGGTAGCGATTGCTCGAAAAGATAAATATTTTCCCATTCCCGGTTTGGACGAGTTGTCCGCTCAGATGGAATCCTTGAAGAAAAAATTTACCGACTACCATTCGTTTGCCGGAAAAACCATCGAAGAAGTTTTTGGCAACACTTTAGCAAAAGCAAATCTATTGACTGTAAACGAGTTGGCATCCGGTTATCTTAAAAAAATCAATGAGAAATATCAATTTTTTCCTTTTGAAAAATCTTTGCAAACTGCGCCGATTACCAAAATGCTCGCATTCGACTTCAACCAAGACGGGAAAAAAGAAGTTTTGTTAGGGGGAAATTATTTTGGCGTGAAACCTTATCATGGTCGGTTTGACAGTTTTGCCGGTGCAATTTTAAGTTCGGGCGGAAAAATAATCCATGCGACTGAATTGGGAATCAATTTCGCCCAAAAGCAAGTAAGAGGCTTGAACATCATAAAAATAAATCAGGTTGATTATTTGTTAGTGACCTTCAACAACCACGAAACGGAACTTTATAGTCTTGTAAAATGACGATTCCATTTTTATGAATCCTGAAATCAAAAACAAATAACATATAACGTATAACATCTCACCTAAAAAACATGAAAAAAGCACTTTTAACCTTCGTTTTTATGCTTGCAATTCTTTCCTGTGAAAAGGATTACAAACCCATTACAGTTTCACCGGAAGACTTCCACAGCGCGGTTGACAAAATCACCGAAGTGATGATTCACGATATTTTTTCACCGCCGGTTGCCAGCCGGATTTATATGTATCCGAATGTGGCGGCTTATGAAATTATGGCACAGAACAATCCAAAATACCAAAGTTTAGCCGAGCAGTTGCACGGTCTTACTGCCATTCCTGCTTTAGACACAACAAAAGCAATTCAGCCCGAAGTTGCCGCCTTGGTAGCCTACTATGAGCTTGGCAAAGAGTTGATTTTTTCTGAAAAACGAATTACCGATTATCGCGACAGCATCTATGGTGTTTGGGGGAAAATCAATCCGAAAAGCTTTGAAGCTTCCAAAACCTACGGGCTTTCGGTGGCGGCACACATCAAAAAATGGATGGACGAAGATAACTACAAACAGACCCGAACCATGCCAAAATATTCTGTTTTTTCAGATGATCCATCGCGTTGGCAACCCACGCCTCCCGATTACATGGATGGCATCGAGCCGCATTGGAATAAAATTCGCACCCTTGTTTTAGACTCTGCGGCACAATTCAAACCCATTCTACATGCTACATTTTCATTGGATAAGAAATCAGCATTTTACAAGCAACTTCAACAGGTATATGATGTTAGTCTCGAAATAAGCAAAAAAGGAGATGAATCCGAAGAAATTGCCATTGCTCAATTTTGGGATTGCAACCCGTATGTTTCCACCCATCGCGGACATCTGATGTTTGCCACCAAAAAAATTACACCCGGTGCGCATTGGATTGGCATTTCTAAAATCGCCAGCAGGAAAGTCAATGCAGACTTTGCGGAAACTGTTCACAATTACACCAAAACATCTATCGGCATTTTTGATGCGTTCATCAGTGTTTGGGATGAAAAATACCGAAGCAATTTGGTGCGTCCGGAAACACTCATCAATAAATTCATCGATGAAGAATGGAAACCTATCTTGCAAACTCCGCCTTTTCCGGAATACACCAGCGGACATTCGGTAGCATCGGGTTCGGCTTCCACCATACTCACTGATATTTTCGGTGATAATTTTTCGTTTGATGACGACACCGAAACTCCTTATGGGCTTCCCGTGAGAAGTTTTGAATCTTTCTACAAAGCTGCCGACGAAGCCGCCATCAGTAGGTTGTATGGTGGGATTCACTACATGGATGCCATCACCAATGGTGTTGTACAAGGTAAAAATGTAGGGAATTGGGTGGTGCAAAACTTAAAAATGAAAATTAACTAGTATTTTTGATCGATTTTTTAAAAACTGAATTCCTAACAAACCAAAAAACACAAACGAAAACAAAACCATGGCAAAAATTAATAAATTAAAAACACTCCTTTTAGCCCTTGCAATCGCGGTTGTCGGTTACCTAATTTGGTATTTTCTCATTATTCCTTATGACTATGCGATTAGTTTTTATGTAAAAACTACTCCCGGTACTGTTTATGAAGAAGTTGCCGATTGGGATAAATGGGACAATTTCGCCGCTGAAAAATCTACAGTTGTTACCTCCAAAAAACCCTATTCGGAGATCGATCAACTTGTGCCGCTCAACAATACCGATTTGGGTTTACATTGGACTTTCAAGGGTGTAAACGATTCGACAACGAGGGTTCGCGTGGAAATAAAAGACTTGAAAAACAGTTTTAAGAACAGGCTTACAATCCCCTTTTCAAAAACAGAATTTGAAGATGTCATGCGATTCAAAATTGTCAATTTTAAGAAAAAAGTCGATGCCTTCGCGCACAGAGAATTCAGAGTTAAAATTGAAGGTGAAGCAGAAAGCCCTGCATCATTTGTGGTTTACGTTCCGCTCAAAAGCAGCATGAAACAAAAGGCATTCAACATGATGAGCAATGACGGTTTCCTGCTGCGTTATATTGATTCGATGAAATTGAGGAAAAATGGCAATCCCATCATCGAAGTAACCAATTGGAATGTTGAAAATGACAGCATCGAATACATTTATGCGTTCCCGATTTCCAAAACGGATTCGCTTCCGCAAAGCGACCTGTTTAAATTCAAAAAAATACCTTCCCGAAAATCCATCAAAGCAACATTCAACGGAAATTACAGGATTTCGGACAAAGCTTGGTATGCCATCTATGATTACGCCTTGCGAAATAACATCAAAATAGACAACAAAGTATTTGAAACTTTCTTAAACAATCCGCATAATGGTGGAAACAATTTGGATTGGGAAGCTGAAATATACATACCTATTAAAGACTGATGTTATTCGTGAAATTGGTTTCGAATAAATTTAAAATTTGAATAAACCGAAAAATTTCACATTCGGCTATTTGTAAATAAAATTTATAGTTGTAGATTTGCACCCCGTTATTCGAGAAGAATTATAGTTATCATAAAATTATTTAGTGTGAACACATTAAGCTACAAGACAGAATCAGCCAACAAAGCCACGGCCAATAAAGCATGGGTTTTGGTAGATGCCGAAGGACAAACATTGGGTCGATTTGCTTCCAAAGTTGCAAAACTGCTACGAGGCAAACACAAAACAAACTTTACCCCACACGCCGATTGCGGTGATAACGTTATTGTTATCAATGCAGAAAAAATCGCGTTGAGCGGCAAAAAATTTGATGAAAAAGTTTACATCAGACACACAGGTTATCCGGGTGGGCAACGTTCACTTACAGCAAAAGTAATGTATGAAAAAAACCCGTCAAGAATCGTTGAGAAAGCGGTAAAAGGAATGTTGCCTAAAAACAAGTTAGGCGCTGAACTTTTCAGAAACTTGAACGTAAACGTCGGTTCTTCACACAAACACGAGGCTCAAAAACCCACAACCATCAATCTTAACGAATTCAAATAATGGCGACCATACATAAAATAGGCAGAAGAAAAACAGCTGTAGCCAGAATCTATTTGTCAGACGGTAAAGGAAACATTACTGTAAACAACAAATCATTGGAAAATTATTTTCCAACGGCTATTCTACAATACAAAGTAAAACAAGCCCTTACGCTTACAGATCAAGCGGATTCGTTTGACGTGAAAGTTACAGTTCAAGGCGGCGGGAGTACCGGACAAGCTGAAGCAGTTCGCTTGGCTATTTCCAGAGCTGTTTGCGAAATCAATCCAGAAAATCGTTTGACACTCAAACCAGAAGGATTGCTTACCCGCGACCCGAGAATGGTGGAAAGAAAGAAATTCGGTCAGAAAAAAGCCCGTAAAAAATACCAGTTCTCCAAACGTTAATCATCATTACCCGTTCATAATTTATTGTATCAACCTGTTGTCGATTAGTTTAGCATCTAAATGGACGAGGCGCGCAGAAAGTCTGCAACCACTCACCCATTGCTACGCAACGAACGTAAACTATTAAAAAAAAATGGCAAACATTGAAGTAAAAGACCTCTTAGAGGCAGGTGTGCATTTTGGCCACCTTACCCGCAAATGGAATCCGAACATGGCTCCTTACATTTACATGGAGCGCAACGGAATTCACATTCTCAATCTTTACAAAACAGCCGCTAAACTTGAAGAAGCTTGTGCCGCAATCAAAAAAATCTCTGCTTCAGGTAGAAAGATTTTGTTTGTAGCTACTAAAAAGCAAGCCAAAGACGTTGTTTCTGAAAAAGCAAAAAAAGCAAACATGCCCTACATTACCGAGCGTTGGCCCGGCGGTATGTTGACCAATTTTGTAACCATTCGCAAAGCGGTTAAAAAAATGGCTTCGATTGACCGTATGAAACAAGACGGCACTTTTGATACCCTTTCCAAAAAAGAAAAATTGCAAGTTAGCCGCCTCAGAGAAAAATTAGAAAAAAACTTAGGTTCCATATCAGATATGTCTCGCTTGCCGGGCGCACTATTTGTGGTTGACATTCTTGCTGAACACATCGCTGTCAAAGAAGCTATCAAATTAGGTATTCCAATTTTCGCGATGGTTGATACCAATTCAGACCCAAGAAACATTGATTATGTGATTCCTTCAAACGATGATGCATCTAAATCAATCGATAAGGTTTTGTCATTTATCACCGATGCCGTAATTGAAGGATTGACGGAGAGAAAATCTGACAAACAAGACGATGAAGATCAAGAAGTTTCAGAAGCTAAGCCAAAAAAGACCAGAAAAACAGTGGTTGCTGAAGAAGTTGCTGAAGTAGAATCGGCTCAAGTTGCAGATACAACTTCGGACGAAGAAGAATAAATCGAAACAAAACATTAACCGACAGGTGGAGCTTAAACGCCACTTTTCAACAATAAACACTTACTATTATGGCAGCCATTACAGCAGCGGACGTAAACAAACTCCGACAAATAACAGGCTCAGGAATGATGGATTGTAAAAAAGCATTGGTAGAGGCCGATGGAGATTTTGACAAAGCCATTGAAATCCTAAGAAAAAAAGGACAAAAAGTAGCCGCAAACCGCGCCGACCGTGATTCATCAGAAGGCTTGGTTTTGGCAATAATCAATGATACGCAAACAACCGGAACATTGGTTTCGTTGAACTGCGAAACAGATTTCGTAGCCAAAAATGATTCTTATGCAAAACTTGCACAAGATTTCGCAAACCTTGCCGCCAAATTTGAGACCAAAGAAGAATTTTTAAATGCTGATTTCAACGGCATAACCGTCGCTGAAAAACTCATCGAACAAACCGGTGTCATCGGAGAGAAAATCGAAATAGGTGACTTTAGAAAACTACACGCACCCTACGTCGGACACTACATTCACGCAGGCAGCAAAATCGGAACACTTGTTGGACTTTCCGCAAAAGTTGCAGGTGTAGAAATTGTTGCGAAAGATGTGGCCATGCAAGTTGCCGCCATGAGCCCAATCGCGCTCGATGCCGATCAAGTTGATCAAAGCATCATCGAAAAAGAGATTGAAATTGCAAAAGATCAATTGCGTCAGGAAGGAAAACCAGAAGCCATGTTAGACAACATTGCCAAAGGAAAACTAAACCGATTCTTTAAAGATAACACCTTGGTAAACCAAGATTTCATCAAAGACAACAAATTGACCGTTGCCGCTTACGTAAAATCACTTGATGCAAGCCTGAAAGTGACTGCATTCGAGAGAGTTGCTTTGGGATAATTCATGTACAAACAATCAAAAAGGCGAGATCATTTCGGTCTCGCTTTTTTTATGACTAAAATTTAAAAAATCACTTGAATATCCTTTCCCTTTTGTGAAATATTTTATGGAACTTTGTTTAATCGACCTTCTATCGATCTCATATAAATCCATAAAAGTGAAAAAACGCTTCGTCTATATCACTCTTTTTTTAAGCTTTGCACTTCATGGGCAAGAAGCAATCGGTATCGAAGGACGCATTTTGGCCAAAGTAGTGAATAACAATACCGGCACGCTTTTGGTGGCGACTTCCAAAGCAACTTATGGCATCAACGCAACTACACATCAGCTTGAATGGAAGCAAGACGAATTAAAAAAAGTCGATTTTTCATCTTATACCGAAATCGAAAATTCACCCTACATCGTTTTTGAGACCAAACAATTGATCAATTCCAAATTGCTGTCCGGCGCACTCAATACCCAAGGTTCATCGGTCATTCTGATGGACATCAACACCGGAAATATTCTTTTTGATTCAAAAGAAGCAGGTTACAAATCGGTCAACAAAACCTTGATTATGCCCGACAACAAATCTGTTTTGGTGAATGGTGTCAAAGACAGAGAACTCACCGTCGGAAAATTTGAATGTCAAACCGGAAAGCAGGTTTGGGAAACTCCTTTGGATAAAAACAAATTTTTGGATGCATTGAAACGCAATTTACTCGGAAATGAAAAAGTTTTTTTGGACAAAGACGGCAACATTCTTTGGTTTAATTATGGGCAATTTGTCAAAATAAACAGCCTCAACGGTGAAATTTTACACGAAGCCAAAGACATCTCCGACATTGAATATGAGAAACAAAAAAACATCCTTTTCTTTTTTACAGACAAACTCAAAGCCGCCAAACTCACCCAGGAAACTGCAGTGTACGCCACAGACGCAACTAGCCTGAAAACCGTTTGGAAAGACACCCTCAGAGTCTATGGAAACATCACGAACACAGCCATCGATTCGAATAAATTGATTGCCATCACTTCCAAAGGATTTAATGTCATCGATGTAAATACCGGACTCAAACAATGGGAGAAATCCGAAACCCTTCCGCTCATCAAAAGAATCATACCGACCGAAAATGGCTATTTGGTTGCACAAGAACAATACCTCACCGCTATCAATCAAACTGGTCAAAAAAAATGGAACAACGAAGTCAAAATTTCCAAAACGGACGACAATGGCACCATCTTCTTGGAAGAAAAAAATGGTACAATCTTGAGTGTCACGCCTTCATTTATCCATAAAATTGATTCCAAAACAGGCGCGAATATTTGGGAAGAGCCGCTTGTGTTGAATTCCGCTACCTACCTCGACCGAAGTCTGAAACTGTCAAAAAACCGTTATCAAGTTTGGTATGACAAGCAGGCCGAAACCTATTTGGTATTTTCCAACAACCTGATGTATGCGGTCAGCACTTCGGACACACTCAAACCGAAACTGCTCTATTCTTTTGATTCCGAACAAATTCCGAATTTAGAAATTCGAGCGAACGGGTATTTCGTCTTTCAAAAAAACAATTTTTACTTTTTTGAAAAAAACGGACAAACCTTGTATGAAAAAAAATATGCTACCACCGACAATTCAACCTTTTTCGGGAAGACAAAGGATTTTGGCGGACGCGGATTCGACACCTACAAAGCCACACTCTTGTTTGTGCCCAATCAAATCAACAACACCTTCAAAAGCGTGTTGGTTTCAACCGATTTGGGTTTTGTATCTTCTACCACCGGATTTATCTACGGAAATTACCAGAGTTATATGGGCATTTATGCCAAACTGACGGATGTCAACAGCATCGCCGTTGGATCCAATTTAGAAAACATGCTCAAACGCACCGAAAAAGGAAAGAAAAATGATTTGAGTCTTATCTTGGTCATCCCGGAAGATACCCAACTCAAGGTAGTCGAACTCATCAAAGACAGCGGGGAAGTAAAACACTTAAAAACCATCGCCACCGATTCCAAAGATTTTGTCATCGATCAGGTTGAGAAAATACTTTATCTATTTGATAAAAATAAGGTGGTGGTATATCCGTTGGAGTGACGGGAAAAAATAGTATTGTTACTAATCCGAATTAAGAGTTGATTTACCTGATTCCGAAGGCATCACACGTTCATAACTTACACTTTAAAGACAATTCTACGACCCCGACGGGGTCAAACAAGCATATTCAAATGTTGCGTCAATGAGCGTTTAATCCCTCCGAAATTAGAATTAGCCTGAATGACAAAGGCGGGCTTGATTCGCGTGACTAATCAGTTTATTTTTAATACTCATTTACTCCAAGACACTCGCAAACAACGCAAAGCAAACTAATTTAGGAAACCGAAATGAATTACAATCAAGCATAAGATTTGTATGCAAACAGTAGCCAGCACACGCGCGGTTAAAAATTATATATTACATTCCAATATCGATTTAACAACGACATCCAACGGGTGCATCAACCCATCAAGCGATGTGTGAAAGAATTTCAAGAGATTTGTAAAAATGAAAAATTGAATAAAGTCATTCATTTTTGTGTTATATTTGATTCAATCTTTCTTTGAAGATTCTTTTGCCTCATAAACCAACTTTCTATTCAATGAACAACCACATCCGTCTTTTTGGCTACTTGGGATTGTTAGCAGCCGTGATGGTGGGAATCGGCGAATTTTTATTGCACTTCAACCCGAATGGCTTCGACTCGGATATTCCTTTTGGTTATTTTTTGGGCATCCCCCAAGATCGACTTACGTTGGGTCACTATATTTTGGTGCCGTTTATTCCTTTCTATATTTTCGGCTATTGGCACATCTATCAAGCCTTGCAAACGGGCAGCAAAAACCTCGCTTTCGCCGTGTTGACTCTGGGAATTTTCGCTTTTGTCATCGGTGGAATTTGGGTGGGCTCGCGGGCAAATTTGGGTGTGATGGTTCAATCACTACACGAAGCCAACACACCGGATTTGGCTCAAAAACTCATTGCATCCTACGAATTGCACTTAGAAAATTTGGTGCAAATCTTGCGAATTATCATCTTATTGCTATCCGTCTGTTTTGTTTGGGCCATCTTGAAAGGCGGAACGCTCTACCAGAAATGGATGGCGTTTTTCAACCCGATTTTACTCCTGTTGATTGTCTTTGCGTTGTTCTTCTTGGTTCGTCCCATCGGACAATATTTGGCACCGACAGCGATGAATGTCGCCCATTTTGGCTTGTTTACCGCTTCCTTGATAGCACTCAGAAACAAAAATCTACCGCATCAATAAACTCAAAATTTATCCCATGAAAAAAATTCTCATCGCCGTTGGTTCAGTCATCATCATCGCCGTCATCTTTGTTTTGTGGTTTTTCAAATCCGATGCTTCCAATCCCTATCAGGATGTTCAATGGGGCAGATTTGCCGGAACTTGCGAAGGCAACGAAGTGCCGGACAAAGATTATGGGAAAAAATTTGCATCCTGCGATTACAGTATTTCGGAGGAAGAAATTCCTTCTTTTAATCAAATCCCCTTTGCTTTTACCAATACTTTTGACAATAAAAAGTCATTGCCATTGATGGCTTCCGCTTTGATCGACATCGACAATGACGGCATCGACGAAGTATTTGTGGGTGGCGGCGTGACGCAGGAAGATGCGCTTTTCAAATATACAACAAACGGTTTTGTGGATATCTCCACACAAGTGAATCTGCCTAAAAAACCCAAGCAAACCACCACGCTCGGCGCAGTTTCTTTTGACTTGGACAAAGATGGGCTGACCGATTTGCTCCTGACCGGAGACTACGGTATTTTGTGGTATCGCAACACCGGAAAGTCGTTTGAAGCACAAAAAATAGATGTCAAATTGGATGACAAATCCACGGCGGCAACACTCACCATCGGTGATTACAACAAAGACGGACACGCCGATATTTTTCTGTGCAATTACATCCCGTTGAACAAAATGGAGGGACAAACCATTTTTAAAGACTTCAACTACGGCGCATCGAGTTTGCTGTTGCAAAACAATGGCGACAACACCTTTAAAGATGTTACCAAAGAAGCAGGCCTAGCCTACACGCACAACACTTTTCAGGCAATTTTTGTCGATATTGACAACGACAGTTTGTTGGATTTGGTGGTGGCTTACGACACCGGCGAAGCCAAAACTTATAAAAATCTTGACGGCAAAACTTTCCAAATGATGCCCAATCCTCTCACCGGAAAATACGCCTATCCGATGGGAATTGCCATGGGCGATTACAACAACGACGGACTGATTGATTTCTTTTTCTCCAATACCGGAAGTTCTGTTCCGCCCTTTTTGGCACGAGGTGATTTGGCAAAAACGGACGAGTTTGTCGGCGAATGGGTCTTGTTCCGAAACGACGGTAATTTCAAATTTACAGACACCGCCAAGGAAACCAAAATTGCGGATTTTGAATTTTCATGGGGTGCCGTTTTTCAGGATTTTAACTTAGATGGATTGCAGGATTTGGTCGTAGCTGAGAATTATGTGGATTTCCCACCGCACAAATTGTTCAAACTGCCTTGCCGCTTTCTCCTTCAGCGTCCCGACGGCACTTTTGGAGCTACGGAAGACCAGTCGGGAGTCATCAATAAAAACTACGCCATCACGCCTTTGACCAGTGACTTCAACTTAGACGGCTATCCCGATTTGATTTACACCAACTTAAACGGGCCTGTTCAAGCACACATCAACAAAGGTGGAACACATCATTACCTCTGCGTTCGTTTTCCGGAAAACGTGGATTATGTGGGCGCAAAAGTGAGTGTTGAAACCATAGACGGGAAAACGTTGACCGATGTGTATGCCATCGGCGAAGGTCTGAGCAGCGACCAAACTGCCACCTTGACTTTTGGTTTGGGCAATGCCACAAGCGTTAAAACGATGAAAATCACTTTCCCATCAGGTCAGGAAAAAACCATCGAAAAGCCCGGTATCGACCAAGTGCATTTTGTGCAGATGTAAATATTTGGTTGAAACTTCTATCAATTTAATTAATTTGATAGAAGCATCATCTTGCTGTTTGTAATCTTTTCCCACTATTGTAAGGGATATTTTCTACAACCGCATCGCTGCTGCCAATTCTCTTTCGGTGTATTTTGAAAGCACGCCTTCGCGAATAATATTCCAATCTTCATTGCTTGAAACACCTTGGTTATTAACCTGCCTGATCCACAAAACATTGATGGTATTGGCACTGATTGAGGAAAGCATAAAGGTTTGCGTTTCAGACCAAACCTCTCCCTTGTTTTGCCAACTAAAAACAAGGTTGTTTTTTAAGTTGCTGAAAATTTCTTTGTCATGGTTGACAAAGTAAAACTTATCTTCGGCTTTTCTGTACTCAATTTGCCTTGCCTTGCCTTCTGAAACATAAATCATCAGGAGTAAATCTTTGCTATCTCCATATAAATCGTCGCGGTCGGAAATCATCCCTGCCCAATAACCATCGGTGGCGAAATTTTGCGCAAAAGAAAATGTAAAAGAAATCATCACCACGCAGATGATGAATACACGAATCGTTCTCATAAATATAGTTTTTAGTTAGTTTACATAATCAGTTAAATTTATATTGCATAAATATTTTTTTAATTATATTTTGAGCTTATCAATATATAATTAACTTAATTTAACTTTTATGTGGGTAAATGTATGTTATAATTTTATTACACGCAATACCCTTCATTAAAGAATTCAATCCGTGACACAAACATCTCTTTTCGTATTAAAAATCTGTTTTAAAATAAATAGATAAAGTGATTGATTAATTTTTTGTAACTATTCAGCCATTCAAATAAATTTCTTTTTAACCGTCACTTCGCGTGGTTTTTAATAGTAAGGCGACAGCTTTACTATTAAAAATTGCCTGTCTGCCACAGGCAGGTATCGAGAAGCTTGGAATTGTATAGTTCTCGATACGTTTTATTAAAAAAAGCTATCGCATTTTTCAATAAAACATTCGAACAGACGAAATTTGTGTCGATTTTTTATTAAACTGAATAGTTACAATTTTTTAAAAGAAAATGTATTTAATACTATTTGCACAGCTTAACGATAAACGCTTATCGATAACGAAAAACAAATGGTCACACAATCTAAAAAAGTGATTAGATGGAATTGCCGTAATATTTCCCCTTCAACCAGAAGGCAACCCTGACCAACAAAATGAGTGCAGGCACTTCTACCAAAGGTCCAATAACGCCTGTGAAAGCTTGTCCGGAATTCAGCCCAAAAACGGCTATCGCAACAGCAATGGCTAACTCAAAATTGTTGCCAGCTGCCGTAAAGGCTACAGCTACATTTTTATCATAGCTTGCACCACTGGCTTTTGTTACAAAAAATCCAATGAAAAACATCACGGTAAAATAGATTAGCAGTGGAATAGCAATTGTTAATACATCCTTTGGGATTTGAACTATTAATTCTCCTTTGAGTGAAAACATCACCACGATGGTAAATAACAAAGCAATCAGTGTTAGCGGTGAAATGGTTGGAATAAATTTGATGTTATACCAAGTTTCACCTTTTAATTTGACTAAAATCAATCGGCTTAAAAGCCCCATCAAAAAAGGAATCCCAAGATAAATAGCAACACTTTCTGCAATCGTCGCGATGGAAATATCGACCAAAGCCCCTTCAAACCCAAAATATGGAGGTAATACAGTAATAAAAATCCATGCGTAAAAACTGTAAAAAAACACTTGAAATATGCTGTTTAATGCCACCAATCCCGCGCCGTATTCGCTGCTGCCTTCTGCCAAATCGTTCCAAACCAGCACCATGGCAATGCATCTGGCAAGGCCAATCAAGATAAGGCCTACCATGTATTCGGGATAGTTGTGTAAAAAAACAATCGATAAGACAAACATCAGTATAGGTCCGATTACCCAATTCAAAATCAAGGAAATGGATAAGATTTTGACATTTTTAAATACTTTGGGCAACAGCTTGTAATCTACTTTGGCCAAAGGCGGATACATCATCAAAATCAATCCAATCGCGATGGGAATGTTGGTTGTGCCACTGCTGAACGAATCAATCACAGTAGCTGAAGAAGGATAAAAATAGCCGATCGACACACCGATTGCCATCGCCATAAAAATCCAAAGGGTGAGGAATCGGTTTAGAAAACTTAAATGCTTCATGGTTTTTGATAAATTAAGTTTTGAGTATTTAGTTACAATCTAAAATTTACATTTTTATTCTCGAAAAAACCCAATGCATTTCGGATGCGATTTGCATAGAACATTCATCGTATTTTTGGGCTTCTTGCGGAGTGTTGTCATATGATTTTGGGTCTTCATACCGAATGGGGATGCGCATCTCAGCACCGATTACAACCGGACAATTTTCATCGGCATGTGCGCAAGTCATGACAGCGGCAAAATCGGAATTCGGATTGATGGGGTCATCCACCAATTTTGAAAAAGCGAGCAATGGACTTTTTCCTTTCTCATAAAAAACCTGATAAATCGGATTGTCCGGATGTTCGTTTTCTTCAACCTGAAAACCCGCTCTGATAAGCGAATCTATTGTTCTTTTGTTACATGCTGTTACTTCGACACCCCCAGAAAAACACCGGATTTCTATGCCAAAATAACACGCCATGGTTTGCGCCCAAATTTGAGCCAACTGGCTTCTTCTGGAATTGTGTGTACAGATAAAATGTAGATTTACAGGCAACTTCCGGTCAATTTTAAACTGAATATAATCGACCAAAATTTGTAGGCTTTCTGAGCGATGCTTCGACGGTCTAATCTTCGAAATGTTTTTTATAAAAGATTGCAAATCAATCATTAAAGCAGACTTATGCAAACCCATCTGAATACGTTTTAAAGTTAACAGCAACCCGAATTGGGTGCGCATTTTGTTTTTGAAATTTCGGAAATATTGATTTTTTGTTTATCCGTTAGACCTGCTTTTTTTCCGAAAACCGTGATACTGAAAATGCCGTGCTCACGTTTTTGAAAGGCTTCTAATTCTTTAGGATTGAGATATTTGTCGAGTATGTCATCGGGTAGCGAAATGGTTTTTTCTTTTTGAATGGAAATTTCCCTAAATCCCGCATCTTGTAGGTATTTTAAATAGGTGTCTTTTTGAATCGCTCCCGCAACACAACCGGCATACATTTCGGCATCTTCACGAAGTGCCTTGGGCAAATCGCCGACCAACACGATATCTGAAACGCTGAAATGACCACCGGGTTTGAGGACGCGGTACATTTCACTGAATACTTTGGGTTTGTCGGGAACTAAGTTTAATACACAGTTGCTCACCACCACATCGATGGTTTCGCTTGAAACGGGTAAATTATCGATATCGCCAAAGCGAAACTCTACGTTGTTGAAGCCTAACTTGTCGGCATTAAACCTCGCCTTTTCGATCATCACGTCTGTAAAATCAATGCCGATGACTTTACCGGTTTCTCCGGTTTCATGGCGGGCGACAAAACAATCGTTTCCCGCACCTGAACCCAAATCGAGAACAGTGTCACCGGGCATAATTTTTGCAAATTGCGTTGGCAATCCGCACCCCAAGCCCAAGTCGGCATCATCTACATAACCTTCTACTTTCGTGTAATCATCCATCATAATATTATAAACCTTATTGGATGTATTTCCAGCGCCACAACAAGAGGCTTGGTTAAAGGATTTGGGTTGCTCCGCAATCAACGCGTACTTTTTTTGCACGATTTTTTTGAGTGCTTCTTCATTCGTTTTCATGATAGTAAAATTTATAGTGGCTGGTGGATGGTTGCTGGTTTGAAAAACTTCCGACTTCCGACTCCCATCAACAACAGTCTGAATTATTTGTATATTGATATTGATTGAAAAATTCTTCAAAAAGCACTTGTATTTCTTTCCATTTTTTAGGATAAATACAATAGTTTACCGAAACTCCTTCGATGGTTCCTTGGATGAGGCCAATTTCTTTCAATTCTCGCAAATGCTGGCTGATGGTGGGTTGCGCCAAACCCAATTCTTGCACCAAGTCGCCGTTGATGCAGGCGTTGGCTTTCAACAAATACTGAAGAATTGCCACGCGCGCCGGATGCGCCAAAGCTTTTGCCATTTGTGACAGTTCGTTTTGCTCTTTGGTAAATAATTCTTTCTTGGTAAGGCCCATGGTTGTATTTATATATTGCAATATTACGATATATAAAATTACCCTTAAAAAAAATGGATGATTTTTTTTTAAAATTTTTAACGGATTAATTCTTATCCTTCCTCCGAAATCACAAATCTCGATTGGTTTTAAGTTCCAAACAAGGATTCCAAAAATGTTTTGAAAAATTGACTATTTTGTCATTTTTGACTGTCAATCCTTCCGATTCTAAAAGTTGTTGCATCAGATTGGTGCCGGAAAAATGATGTTTACCGCTAAGCAAACCGATTCGGTTTACGACCCGATGTGCCGGGACATCTTCCAAGGCGTGTGCGGCGTTCATCGCCCAACCCACCATGCGTGCTGATTTTCCGGTTCCTAAATAGGTTGCGATGGCGCCGTAGCTCGTGACTTTGCCTTCCGGAATTTGCCGAACAACCTCATAAACCCGATTGAAGAAGTTAGCTTCCATCCGTGTCTATAATAGTTTAAACAAGGTTGCCAAAGCGGCCAAAGCAGCGATAATCCCGATAATCAAATTCATGTTTTTGGTAAATCGCTCACTTTTTGATGCGATGTTGTTGGCAAATAAAATATAGACATACAGCATCAAAAAAGTACCGACAGAAGTTCCAACCACAAAGGCGGAGGTATTGGGTTGTTCAAACAAAAACCAACTGTAAGACACCATGGTTACACTGATGAATGCATAGAATGGAATGGGAAACACATTGACAACCGAAAGAAAAATACCCAACAAAAACCGGCTTCTTTTGCTGCGAACGAGTTTGCTCGCCGGTTTTTTACGCTGATAGGATGCTACGGTCAAAAAATAGATAGCCAGAATCACCAATATCAACAGCCCAAAACGTTGTAGGTTGTCCACCCAATCGGTTCGTCGGTTAAGAAATTTGGCGAAGAAAAGTCCGATGGTGGCTTGGATACTCACCACCAAAGATGCGCCCGAGGCGAACATCAAGGCTCTGGATTTGCCGTCTTTGATGGTTATTTTGGCTGCATTCATATTGAGCAATCCGGGCGGAATAACGCCGATTCCGGACAAAACAATTCCCAATAGAAAATGCCAGATAAGATTCATATTCAATCGAGTTTAAATCGGATGTAAGTGATGGCTTTTTTTTGTTCCAAATACTGTTGCTCATAAAAAGTCTGAACCGAAGTCACAATTTCGGGGCTTTCGGTATTGTTGTAAACATCGTGGTGTGCATAACTGATATTTAAACCAAGACCTTGCAAGATACCCAAAGTGTAGCCGTGCATAAATTCGCTGTCAGTTTTCAAATGCATTGTTCCCTGCGGTTTTAAAATCCGTTTGTACAAATCTAAGAAAACAGGATTGGTCAATCGGTGTTTGCTGCGTTTGTATTTGATTTGCGGGTCGGGAAATGTAATCCAAATTTCTGAGATTTCATCCGTTGCAAAAATCTTATCTATCAGCTCAATTTGGGTTCGCACAAAAGCAACATTGGTTAAATTCTCTTCCAAAGCCGTCTTTGCACCCCGCCAAAAGCGCGCACCTTTGATGTCGATGCCGATAAAATTTTTGTCCGGATATTTTCGGGCCATGGCAAGGGTGTATTCTCCTTTTCCGCAACCCAATTCAAGTACGATATCTCCCTGATTTTTAAAAAACGCCTGTTGCCAATTCCCCTTTATCGTGAACTGATTAGATTCCAAAAGCGATCTTTCGGGTTGAATGACGTTTGAAAAGGTTAAATTCTCCTTGAATCGCTTAAGTTTATTTTTGCTTCCCACGACGTAATTTAAAATTTTGGTAAAATTAAGGAAATATCTGTATGAAAGGAGTCAATTACATTTGTGGATATATTATTTTTACATGAATTATTCCAAAACCATCTTGGTAGCACCGCTCAACTGGGGTCTCGGTCATGCCACGCGTTGCATTCCCATCATCAAAGCATTGCTCAAAAACGGTTACCGCCCCTTGTTGGCATCCGATGGCGTTGCACTTTCTCTGTTGAAAAAAGAATTTCCGGAATTGGACAGCATCGAATTGGCTTCTTACAACATTGAATATGCAAAAAACGGGAAGTTTTTCAAATCAAAACTCATTTTCGACACACCAAAAATGATTCGAGCAATAATCCGAGAGCGCAAATTTGTCAAACAATTGGTTGATGATGGCGTCATACATGGGATCATTTCCGACAACCGACTGGGTGTTTACGACAAAAGAGTTCCATCGATCTTTATCACGCACCAGCTCAATGTACTCACCGGCAACACCACTTACCTGACCAGCAAGTTGCACCATTGGTTTATCGCGAATTTCAACGAATGTTGGGTGCCAGATTTTGAAGAAGCAGACAACCTTTCGGGCAGACTCGGACATCTGAAAAACCATAAAATAAATACCAAATACATCGGCCCGTTGAGTCGGTTTGAAAAAAACGATGCCGAAAAAATATATGATTTGATGGTAATTCTTTCGGGACCGGAGCCGCAGCGTACCATGCTCGAGGACAAACTATTCAATGAAATCAAAAAATATCCGGGCAAGGTTTTGTTTGTGCGGGGAAAAATTGAAGCCGAACAAGAGGTTTTTAATTTTCTGAATACGACCGTTTATAATTTCATGACTTCCGGCGAACTCGAAAACGCGATAAACGCGAGCGATATGGTACTTTCCCGAAGCGGTTACACCACCATCATGGATTTGGCAAAATTAGAAAAGAAGGCGTTTTTTATTCCCACTCCGGGCCAATACGAACAGGAATACCTGGCGGAAAGGCTTAACTTTAAGGGGATAGTGCCTTCGGAGAGACAAGAACATTTTTCCATCAAAAGTTTGGCAAAAGCAGGCTTGTTTAGCGGATTGAAAAACTTCGGAAGACCGCAGGAAGATTTTGGGCAGTTATTTCACCTTTTCGAGGGTAAATGAAAATTCGGAACCAACGCCATACTCGCTTTCGATGTATATTTTTTCGCCGTGAGCCTCAATGATGTGTTTCACAATGGCGAGCCCCAAGCCGGAGCCACCTTCTTCGCGAGAACCGCTTTTGTCCACCCGAAAAAATCGTTCGAAAAGTCGGGGAATATTTTCTTTTTGGATACCTTCACCATTGTCTGTGATTCTGACAATAATTTTCTTTTTGGTTAAATTTTCTATGCTTATTTCGGTCGTGCCGTCTTTTTTCCCGTATTTGATGGAGTTAACTACCAAGTTGGTAACTACTTGTTTGATACGTTCTACATCGCCGTTTACCATAATCGGAGTAGGATAATCTGTGTCGAATGTAAGGGTTATATCGCTTTTGGCGGCTTTCATTTCAAACAATTCAATCACATTTCTGACCAATTCTACGATGTCAAAAGGTGTCCACTTCAAATTGAGATTACCGGTTTCGAGTTTGGTGATCATGTCCAAATCGTTGACGATGTAGATGAGTCTTTCCACTCCCGAGTTGGCCCTTTTCAAATATTTATGGATGATTTTTTTGTCTTTGATATTTCCGTCAAGCAGTGTCAATATGTATCCTTGAACAGTAAACAAAGGCGTTTTGAGTTCGTGTGAAATATTTCCGATAAATTCTTTGCGGTAGCTTTCTCTGATTTTGAGTGCTTCTATTTCGAGTTTTTTGTCAGCCGCAAACTTCCTGACTTCTTTGGTCAGCGTTGCCATATCGGTCGTGACGGGTTGGCTCTGAAAACTGCTCGACTCGAGCAGCGACACCTCATCGTATATTTTTTTGATCCGCTTGTAAATAAAATTTTCAACCCTGTATTGGATGACAAAAAAGGATGTGATAAAAATAGCAATACACTGAACCGAAGTATATTTCCAAGAAATTTCTAAGAAAAAATACTGAAAAACCAATGAAGAAAACGTCAATATAAGTGTGATAAAAACCGAAGTCCTGAAAGCAAAACGATATGTTCGTTTGAATTTGATGGCCATGTTATCCTACAAACTTATATCCAATGCCTTTGACTGTTTTGAAATAATCGTCCCCTATTTTCTCTCTCAATTTACGAATGTGTACATCGATGGTTCGTCCGCCTACAACGACTTCGTTACCCCAAACTTTATCCAATATTTCCTCGCGTTTGAAAACTTTGCCGGGTTTCGAACAAAGCAAGGACAAAAGTTCAAATTCCTTCCGTGGCAATGACAATTCTACTTTGCCGATACTAATTTTATATTCTTCTCGATTGATGATCAAATCACCGAGCGTCACTATGTCTGAAACTGACTCATCGTTTTCCTTCAATCTTCTGAGCAAACTCTTCACTTTGCTCACCAAAACTTTGGGTTTGATGGGTTTGGTGATGTAATCGTCGGCACCGGCTTCGTATCCGGCAACCATCGAGTAATCTTCTGACCTTGCCGTAAAAAAAGTGATGATCACCTCTTTTAATTCAGGTATTTCTCTGATTTTTTCACAAGCTTCAATTCCGTCCATTCCGGGCATCATCACATCTAAAATAATGAGGTGCGGCAATTCTTTTTTTGCCTTTTTTACAGCTTCTAAACCGTTGGATGCCGTACTGATTTTATAGCCTTCCGCGGAAAGATTGACCCCTACAATTTCCAAAATATCCGGTTCGTCATCAACCAACAGGATTCTGATGTCTTTTTTTTTCATATTTCCACAAATTAATTACCGTAATTGGGTAAAACATAGTTACTGTTTGCCTAAATGTTGCGTAAAGATAACACATATTGTTTTTTTTTATGCCATTTGTGTTAACATAACTTTATGGTAACGGAAAATTAATGTACCCGTGAGATCATGAGTAAATGTTGGAATGTAAATATGCGCTTAATTGTAAGAAACCGCTGGCTTTCAGGAAAACTATACTTATGAAACGCAAAACCCTGCATCTTGTCTAATCGTTTTTAAAATCTTTCCGTTTTTAATTTTTTTGCATCTTCTTATTTGAGACGACTTTTTTTGCCGTAAATTTATACTCCATTAATCCTAAAAACCTAAGCATGCCATCCGATTTGCTCCATTTGGCACTCATACAAACTTCGCTGTATTGGGAAAATCCGAATGAAAACCTGATTTCGCTCAGTCAAAAAATAGATGCACTTCCCGAACAGTTACAATTGGTTGTTTTACCGGAAATGTTCACTTCCGGGTTTACGATGAATCCGGCTGCTGTTGCCGAAAGTATGCACGGAAAATCTATAGAATGGATGCGGAAAACCGCCATGAAAAAGCAATTGGCATTGGTGGGAAGCTTAGTAATAGCGGAAAACAATCAATATTTCAACCGACTGGTTTTCGTGCATCCTTCCGGTAATATTGAACAATACGACAAACGGCATCTCTTCACTTTGGCGGGCGAGAACAAGGTTTATGCCTCCGGGAAAGAGCGCTTGATTGTAAATTATAACGGCTGGCGGATTTGCCCGTTGGTATGTTATGACCTCCGATTTCCGGTTTGGTCGCGGAATACGGAGGCCTACGATTTGCTGATTTATGTGGCGAATTGGCCTAAACCGCGCGTTGATGCTTGGGATGCTTTGCTGAAAGCGCGTGCGATTGAAAACATGAGCTACGTAGCGGGTGTAAACCGAGTGGGTATCGATGGCAACAAACACGAATATTCCGGTCATTCTGCGGTCTATGATGCGCTTGGGAGAATTGTTGTCGTTCCACAAATTGATGAAGAAAAAATAGTGACGGCGGTTTTAGATAAAAAATCGCTTCAAACCAACCGCGAAAAACTCAAATTTTTGGACGACCAAGATGCGTTTAGTTTGAAATAAAAGTCTCGAACACATCCCAATTAGCGCGAATGTCTAATTCTGTCGGGAAATACTCGATGCGTTCGGGTTGTCGTTTTAAGAAGTAATCGCCCGTGTCCCATTTGCCGTTTTTATTGGTGTCGTAAATGACGCGAATGGTATATTTCATCGGATCTAAAAACAAAAATTCGGCTATTTTGCTTTGAGCAACAACCTGTTCGGTGATTACTTTTCCCGCATTGTTGAGCAGTTGAACGACTACGGGGAATTGTTTGACAAACTTCAAATCCAAATTAAGCCTTCCGAAGTCGCGGTCGTTTTTGGTGGCTATTTTTATGTTGAGCGAATCGTTTGTGTGGTCATAAAAATCAGTCAAAGCACCTGGCAACAATTTGATGTTGTATCGCTGACCTTCTACTTTTGCAAAATCTATCGAAAAAAGTTGGATGCTATCCAATTTTGCCTGAAACGGAATGGGAATAGAATCCCTGTTGAAAACGGATATTTTAGCTGCATCAAATTTTTCGAAGGGTGTTTCAGATTCTAAATAATACGGTTTGTTGAGCGGCAAATTACCCGAGTAAGTAGGTTTGAGCGACAAGGAGTCCTTTTTCATCTTTTTGAAAGGTACTGCAAACGTATCTATTTTCCGTTCGTTGCTCACCTTAAAACGAAGGGTGTCGGCTTCTATATTTTTAAACCAATAATAGAGTGTGTCTTTGGTTTTATCGGCTGTGATGCGGTGTTCAAAATCTTTATTTGTGGGTGTGAGTATATCTATTTTCATGTTTTCTGGACTGCCTTCGTAGCCAAAAATCAGGCGATTGGCACTTGCTTGTGTCGGTCTTAACGCTTTGAACGTATTGATTTCTTTGAAAAGAGTCAGTCCGTAAACGCTGTCTGTCGGCAGGGTGATAAACTCCTTTTTAAAGCCGATTTTGTCTGTTTTCTGGTTGTATAGATAATTGTTGTTCTTGTCCTTGAGCGCGGCCAAAAAATAGGTTCCGGGCTTCATGTTTTCAAAGGTATAAACAACCGCGCTATCCAACGTACTGGTGATGTAAGTGGGCGGTGATTTATAAATGATAGAGTCGTTGAATTTATCGTCAACTTCATACAACATCACGGTCACGAAATTGTCGGGTACTTTTAGCAAAGCGTCTTTGATAGTCCCGGTATGGGTCAGTGAATCGAGGTATTCGCCCGTCGAAAACACATATTTGAAAAAGGAATACGGGTTTCCCTCATTGTTGTCTTCGATGCTCTGTCCAAAATTCATGGTGTAGGTTGTATTTTCAAGCAAGGTGTCCCGAATCAGTATATCGATGTATTTGGTGGGCAAGCCTTGCGGTCTTACTTCCGGGAAATACTTCATGGGCGGAGAGATGATGAGTTGCTTCTGAACATCTTTCAAGCGGACGAATTCGTCAAAGTAGATTCTTATTTTTTTTGCCGTAAACCGGATCGAAAATGTATCGGGGATTGCCTCTGTCATGCGGGGTGGAAGCAAGTCTTTCGGTCCGCCCTCGGGTGTGCCTCTTTTTGCGCATTGGGCCAAGGTCAATATGACAAACACAAACAGTATGAGTTGGTGCGAACGCGGAAACTTCATGGTCTTATTTTTATACAAAGAAAAACATTTTTTTGTGAAAACGCCATGACAACGTTATTTCCATAAGCCATAAAACTGACGAAGGTGTTTTTTAGCAAAATATTGAGACCACCGGCTGCGTTTGCGAAAAACGCATCGTTTAAAAATAGATGCTTTGCAGGAAAATCATAAAAAAGTTGTATATATTTGGTGATGTTTAGTGGTTAGTTGCACATGTTAGAAATACGTAACATCTATTATTTACATAACTAAAAATAACACTTATGAGAAAAATTTTTGCATTGACAATTTCCCTATTTATTGCTTTAAACATCTTTGGACAAGAAGAAAACTTGAAAGAATTAATCTCTCAAGGAATTGAAAACCATGATCAGGGTAAATATGAGGAAGCAATTGCTAAATATAAGGCAGCATTAGAAATTGACAAAAAATCAACATTAGCAAATTACGAATTATCCTACACATACTTCGTTACAAAGCAATATGAAGAAGCAATAAAATATAGCAAAATCGTAATTAAACAAAATACAGATAATCAACATGAATCATACGTAATATTAGGTAGTTGTTATGATTTAATTGGAAAACCATCTAAAGCAATAGAAATGTATGAGGAGGGTTTGTCAAAATTTCCTAATAGCAACTTATTAAACTATAATTTAGCATTGACATGCTACAATCAAAAGGAATATGCAAAGGCAGAAAAAGCAGCAATTAATGCAATTGTCTCAAAACCGACGCACGGAAGTAGTCACATAATATTATCTGCAATTATGCGGGAAAAAGGAGAAAGGGTAAAATCAATTCTACCTCAATATTACTTTTTAATGTTAGAACCTAATTCAAAACGTTCATTAATAAACTATAATAGTTTGAAAAATCAACTTGGACTAGGAGTTGAAAAAAAAGACAACAAGAATATTAATGTGAGTATTCCATTTTCTTCATCAACATCTAGTGAATTTGGAGCGGCAGAAATGATGATCAGTTTATTAGCGGCATCGAAATATACTGAAAAAAATAGGGATAAAAATGACCAAGAATTTTTTGTGGAAACAAACAAAGGAATATTCAGCATTTTAGGAGAATTACAGAAAGACAATAAAGGATTTTGGTGGGATTTATATGTTACAAAATTCTATGATTTAGTCCAGACTGATAATTATGAGGCATTTAGTTATTATATTTCTCAATCCATAAATAATGAACTGGTTAAGGATTGGATCGTGAATAATTCTGATAAAATGCAAAAACTTGAAGACTGGTTGAATAAATAAAAAAACACGCGCCCTAACAAGGGGTGTAGCTAATGTGGATTTTTAATGGGTTCTCGGAACGGTTTAGCACGTTCTGTACGGATTTTCTCACCGAACAATTTCAAACATCTTTGCGACTACATTTGAGGATTTAAAAGGTTGTTTTGGACGCCATTCAATGTGAGTTTGAAATATATTGGATATCAACACAAGTCGATAAACAAATTGAATCTTGTAAGAGCAACCGGAATAATTCGATGAATCAATTTGACGTATAACCTATTCCGATATGAGCAAGTAGTTAGGTTGAACATTTTAGCCTAATTAAATAATCAAAGGTGTATAAATTAACGTGCGTTCGACATTTAATAATTTGGTTTAAAGCAGTTTGAGTTTGACTCATTGACATCTGCGCTGATCTGCGTTATTCGCGGGAGTCTTTTAAAGAATTTTCCCGCTGATTCTGAAAATGTATGCAGATGACTACTTTTTGAAAATCATTGAATGACAGTAATTTGTGTTTAATTTGATTGGAAAGTTTGATTTTCTTAATTCGAACTCACGTCAAATTAGTTTTTAAACGAAATAGATCCAAATAACACCGAGGTATTTTTACTATTTAACTTTTTGCAAACCTAAACTGGCCTGTTTTATGAAATAATCAAAAAATTTAATTTTTAGAACCCACCTCTAAAGCATACCGGTTTTGTTGTGAGAAAAAATAAATTAATGCAAATGTTTATGTCAATAAAAGAAATGGAAGAAAGAAACCACCCTTTTCTTTTATATTGAATTCAGCCTTATCATAGATCACCTGTTCCTATTTCCGCGATTTCTTCACACATTTTCAAAAAACATAAAAATCAATCCGACACACTGATTAGATGTTAATTAACATTGTTGTCGACTCTTCACGATGCCAATAAAAACAGCACGTTTAACCATTTCTTAAAAATATTTGGCTTATATAAAGATAAAATGCAATAAAAAACGGCAAATATACTTGCATAGTAAATTTCAAAAATTTATATTTGGAAAATATTTTGTTAAAGGAACCTAATTAAGATGTATCTTTTATAACTAACCCATCACAACATGAATCCGAGTATCAAACGCCTGTTTGAAATTGCTTCCAAACCCAGTCGCCTCCTGATTGGTTTGATGAGCGGCACTTCCTTAGATGGTTTGGACATTGCGCTTTGCAGAATTGAGGGACATGGCAAAAATACACGAATTGAAGTCATTCAGTTTGAAACGATACCGTATGCATTAACCTTCAAAAAGGAAATCAAAAAAGTTTTTTCCAAGAAAAAGGTCAATCTTGAAAAACTCTGTTTGCTCAATCCTTGGGTTGCTGATATTCATGCCGAAATGATTCTTTCATGCCTGAAAAAATGGCAGGTAAACCCGAAAGAAGTGGATGCGATTGCCAGTCACGGTCAAACGATTTACCACGCGCCCAAATCGCTTCACAAGAAAAAAAAATTTCCGAATGCTACACTTCAAATCGGCGATGGCGATCATTTGGCTGTTAAAACAGGCATCATCACCCTGAGCGATTTCCGTCAAAAACACTTGGCTGCCGGCGGGGAAGGTGCGCCTTTGGCTGCTTATGGCGATTATCTGATTTTTTATTCGCCAACCGAAAATCGGGTGATGGTCAATATGGGCGGCATTTCAAATTTCACGTTTATTCCAAAAGACGAAAATGGTTCAAAAGTATTCTGTACCGACACCGGCCCCGGAAACACCTTGATGGATGCCTACATACAATTGCATTTTAAAGGGCGATCTTACGATGCCGATGCGGCAATCGCAAAAACAGGAAAAGTCAATCAAACATTATTGAAAGCACTTAAAAATCACCCTTTTTTCAAGCAAAATTTTCCAAAAACCACCGGCCCCGAATTGTTCAATCTCGCTTATTTATCAAAAGCGCAAACAGATTCAAAAACCGGTCAATTATCTCCTGAAGACGTGATGGCAACGCTCAATCGGTTTAGTGCCGAAACACTGTCGGAAGCCATTTTATCAACTACCGAAAAATCAAAAGACTTCGTTTTGTACATGAGTGGTGGTGGCATGCACAATCCTTTATTGGTTCAGCATTTAAAAGAATTATTACCAAAAACGAGACTAGAAAACACAGAAAAATTAGGGGTGCATCCAGATGCCAAAGAAGCAGTTTTGTTCGCAGTTTTGGCCAACCAAACATTGAGTGGCAACAAGCCGTTTGGAAATTCTGAATTGGGAATACCTCAAGTAAATATGGGGAAAATTAGTTTTCCGAATTAAAAAATATTTTAAATATGAATATATGCAAATTATCAACATAAGTTTCAAAAAAAATATTATTAACCTTAAACTAATCACATGAATTACAAAGTTTTACCTGTGAAAAATCTTGCCCGGTTTCTGTACTTTGGCATCTTTTTCTTTTGCTTTGGGCAACTTTTGCATGCCCAACAGACCTATGTTTTTTCTGGTACGGTCAAAGACGCGAGTGTTGGTCAACCCATCATTGGAGCGACGGTCATTATCGGAGGAACATCCATCGGAACGACTTCCGATTTTGATGGAAATTATACGCTTTCGGCTTCACTCAAACCCGGAAATTATAAGTTGATTTTCAGTTACTTGGGTTTTAGTTCACAAACTGTCAATTTGACGCTTTCCGGCGACACCAACATCTCGACAAATGTTTCTCTTTCTCCGGATTTGATGAATTTGGATGAGGTGATTGTGACTGGAAATGCGGGCAATACCAGCAGGAGACAATTGGGGAATTCAATCGGAACCATCAAGGCTGAAGAAATTGCCAATACGGGCTCGGGAAATCCACTATCTGCATTATCCGGAAAAGTATTGGGAGCACAAGTTACACAAAACTCTGGCGATCCGGCAGGTGGTTTTTCTGTAACACTTCGCGGAACGAGTACTGTTTTTGGGTCGTCCGATCCGCTTTACATCATTGATGGAGTTATCGTTGACAACAGTTCACAAAATGTCATCAATCTAAATGCGGATGCGCAAGGAACTGGTTTTCAAGCGGGGCAAAACAGATTGGTTGACATCAATCCAAATGACATTGAAAGAATTGAGGTTTTAAACGGTAGTTCTGCTGCGGCTATTTATGGTTCATTGGCATCCAACGGTGTTGTACAAATTTTCACCAAAAGAGGACAAACCGGAAAAACAAGGATAACATTGTCTAACACAACAAGTCTAAACTATCTTAGAAAAAGACTGGAATTCAATAAGTTTGAAGGAAGATTTGGATTTAAAGGTGATGATAGACTTTCTACTGTTGGCGACCGACTCACCACGATTGCCGATTTACGTCCGGCGGCAGACAAGGCTTTAAACCCGGGAACAGGTCCGGTAGCATTGGGCGGAAGATTGGTTGAAAACATATATGATGTCAAACGATTTGACTACCAAGACCAAATTTTTAGAGATGCGGTAGGAACAGAAAACTATATTTCAGTAAGTTCTGGTACTGAAAAAAGCAGTTACTTTTTCTCTGCTTCCTATAATAGAAATGAAGGAATAGTGGATGATACGCATTTTCAAAAATACGGCGTTCGATTTAAAATGGATCAACAGTTGTTCAAAAACTTAAAGCTTACTGCGGGAGGTTCATACAACAACAGTTCAAGTGAAGACAAACCCAATGGAAACAACTTCTTTAGCCCTGTGAGTACCATGATTATCATTGACAACGTTTGGGATATAACAGAACGTGATGAGTTTGGTAATTTGCTCCATGTTGAGCAACAGCGCGTCAATCCATTATCGGTTATTGAAGGGTTTGAAATCAAACAAGAAACCAATCGATTTATTGGAAACACCCGATTAGATTTTACTCCTATCGATGGATTGAATTTAGCTTATACATTTGGATTAGACAGCTATTCGTTGGTTGGCAATACTTTCCAGCCGAGATTGCCGTACGGACCTGTAGCTGCCACTTTTTTTCCTGATGGTTATGTGGCAGTCGCAACTGCCAATGTCTTTCAGACAAATAGTGATTTTCTTATAAATTACAACAAAAACATCGGTGATTTTTCTTCTACTACAACTGCCGGATTTCAATTTTTATTTGAAGAAAACAAATCGACTAAGGCGGAGGGCAGGGATCTTTTAGATTTTATTAAAACCTTAGATGCTGCGCAAAACTTCTTTACCAATCCTACCGAATCTCGCTCAGAAAGAACAACATGGGGTTATTTTCTTCAGGAAACAATCGGATACAAAGATTTGGTTTATCTGACTCTGGCAGGAAGAATTGATGGTTCATCGGTATTCAGCACAAGTGAAAGATCGCAATTTTATCCAAAAGTAAGCAGTAGTTTTATTGCTTCGGATTTAGATTTTTGGAAAAACGGAAGTTTGGGGAAATTTTTCAATACTTTTAAACTTAGAGCATCTTATGGTGAATCAGGAAACCTGACAGGAATTGGCCCATTTGATCGATTTACAAATGCTACTCCGGTTGTACTGACAGGAAGGGGCGGTTTTATTCCAAGTACCCGTTTAGGTGTTGAAAATATTAAACCAGAAAATAATGAAGAATTTGAAATAGGTACTGATTTTTCAATTCTTAACAGACGCGTAGGTGTTGAATTTAGTTACTACAAACAAGATGTACAGGACTTGATTTTACCAGTCACACTTTCTCCTTCATCGGGTGGTGCTTCCACAATTGCTAACGTAGGAAGTCTTACCAACAAAGGAATCGAACTGAAAGTAAGTGCCACACCAATTAACTCAGTTGACTTTAGTTGGAATACATCCGTATTGTTTAGTACGTTCGACAATGAACTTGGAGGAATAGGAAACGGTAGATCAGGTATTTTGCTTAGAGGCGGCGGTGGCGTTCAAAGTGCTATTGACGGGAGATCTTTGGGAACTTTCTTTGGAACATTTTTCGCAAGAAATGATGACGGTTCTCTTTTGTTGTCTGCCTTGGGACTTCCACAAGTCGAAAGAGGAAACGATGTAACCGGAGAAGCGCAACGCGATGGAGCAGGTCAACCCACCGGCACTCCTCTTAGAAAAGCACTCGGCGATCCAAACGCGGATTACACACTCACTTGGGTAAATGAATTCAGGTATAAAAAGTTAAGTTTGAGAATGCAATTTGACGCTTCTCAAGGGCAAGAAGTTTATAACTGGAATAGCATCACCTCAAATAACGCGGGTAATGGGAAATTGGCGGAAAGAGAATTAAGAGGAGAAGTACCAAGAGGTTGGGTAGCTGCAATCGGTGGATTCATTGGGCCGAGAATTCAAGAATTTCACGTAGAAGACGGGTCTTTCATTAAACTTAGAGAAGTGTCCGTAAACTACGATTTCGGCAAATGGATGTTTTTTGAAAACTTCAACGCTTCTCTCATCGGTAGAAATATTTTCTCACTCGACAACTATACCGGATTTGACCCTGAAACCAACTCAGCCGGACAAAGCAGTACAGTAAGAGGTGATGACTTCGGAAACGTTCCGATTCCTACAACCATTCAAGTTAAATTTACTTTCTCACTCTAAAATAACAATCATGAAAAAAGTAAAAATTTTAATAGTTATATCCTTTCTAATCTTAGCAGGATGTGAAACAAATTTTGACAACGAAAACAGTCCAACAGAAGATCAAGTCCTAAGTACACCAAATGGACTTACAGGGCTTATCGTTGGTATTCAAAGCCAATACACACTTGGTGGCGCAAGCGGTTTGTACACAAGTGTGACAGCCTCCGGGCTAAGCACAGGAGAACTTCGTGTTCTCAATGCAGGAAACGCGGATATTGCTCAAATATCGAACGGCGGTACGAACATTGCACCCAGCAATGCAGTGATTACAAACCTCTGGACAAATACTGTTTTGATGCGCAACAATGCAGAAAAATTAATTGCCGGTTCCGAAAGTATAAGCGAGCCTGAATTTTCAAAGGGAGTCCGTGTGTTTGGTTTGTTTTATCGTGCTTTAGCAATCTCTGTAACAGCACAATTTTGGGAAAGTTTACCGGTTGAAACGGGAACGGCTCAATCTTTTGTCAGCAGAGCAGAAGCTTTATCTCAGGCGAGTTCAAATGTAGATGAAGCATTGTCGCTCTTGGGTGGTGCAGGGCTTCCGGCAACAATCACAGCAAAAACAGGTACAAATATCAACATGAATAATTCACTTCGCGCACTGTCCGCAAGAATCAATATCATGTTGGGAAATTATGACAAAGCACTCTCGATGGCAACATCAGTTGACCTCAGTAGTAAATCGGTTTTTCTGTTTAACGCTGTTTCTCAAAACCCAATTTTTAGAAGTTCATTGACTACCAATAATGTCTATGATGTGAATGCTGATTTTGGTCTTATCGGCAGTTTAGCACCGAATCCAAGCGATGAGAGAATTCCGTTTTATTTGACAGCAAATGCAGCAAATGGAAAAGGATTTTTCAAATCAGACAGCGAAAGCATTCCGGTATATTTACCCGGAGAAATGTTGCTTATAAAGGCTGAAGCACTGGCAAAAACAAACCAACTTACGCTGGCTGTCGATGAATTAAACAAAGTATTAACAAAAACGGCGGCACAGGATGCTTTCGGATTAGGCGCAAATCTACCCGCCTATACAGGCCCGATGACACAAGATGCTATTTTGACGGAAATATATCGAAACCGAGCTATCGAACTATATATGACCGGCATGAAACTAGAAGACAGCAGAAGGTTTAACAGACCTGGCCCGAATGATGCCAATAAGGAACGTACAAGAAATTTTTATCCTTACCCGAATTCTGAAAGAGATAGCAATCCCAATACGCCGCCCGATCCGGCTATTTAACAGTAAGTGTTTGATTTTTGTTGTATTTTTATTTCGAGGATGCTTTTTGGTATCCTCGATTTAAAATATAATTACATTTGTGCGCGTTCATTTTTCTTGACTTGTTTTCATAAGTATTTTAGAAGTCATAAAACCCATTTGTTTTGAATCCAACTTTAGTACTCTCCGTCATCGCCTTCTACTTCATGCT
>PHDQ01000154.1 GCA_002841025.1 Bacteroidetes bacterium HGW-Bacteroidetes-13
TTTACTTTGCTTTTTAAAGGAATTAAGCTCTTCCTCAACCGATTTTAGGTTTTTTGATACATTGGTCAAACTGCTGTCGATAAACCGGATGGTATTGGTGGCAAAAAGATTTTTACGAAGCAATTGATCTTCTTTTAGCACTTCGACGCTCGCATTTAGGTAATCAACCAACTTGGCTTTGTTTGTTCCTATGAGGCTCATTACCAAGACCGAAGAATTTTTGTTTTCAGGTTCTATCTGTATGCTTTTGTACTGATTGACAACAGCATCAAAATTTGAAAAACTAATCAGATATTCTTCTCCAATGGGAAGTTTGTTTCCCAAAGTCCGTAGGGTGAATGATACAAATGGAAGATTGACAAACTCATCTGCAGAGAAAGTTTGTTTAAATTCACCAATTCCAACCGGAATTTTCACAATTTCTTTGGTCTGATAATTTTGGGCGGTTACCAAGGAAGATTCAAAATTAGCACGAAGTTCAAACCGGTTGTTATCGAGAAATTTAATACCCAGTTCGTTGCCAAGTATTTGCGGATTCGATTTTTCAATTTCTATATAAAAAGGCGTTTGTTTATAAACATCTTGTTTGTAGTATTTTGCCTCTTTGATATAGTTTACAAAATAATTGAGTTTATCTACCACTTTTTCATTGTGCGAACGAGATTTGATGGTCGTCATCATCGTTTGTACTTTGTCCGTAGTCCCGCCCCAGTTAAATACCAAACTGGTGTTTGAGGTAAAAAACGGGTTTTGCTCGTCTTTGATGGTTATCCAAGTATCCATCTTATAAATGGGTTGTTTGCTGAGATTACTGTTGTAAGCTATAGCAAACGCAATAATGATGCATATTAGAAATAGTTTCCAATAACTCAAAACTTTGATTAAGAATGATTTAAAATCAAAATTTGACTTGTGTTCCGTTATAGAAAAATTTTCGTCGAGCATATTATCTTGTCGTCAAAATGATGGTAGTAGTTAATAATGTAAGCACTGTCAGGATGGTCGATAAAGATTGAACTGCGGTAGTTCCTGTTCCCAATGATTTCTGTTTCAGTGGCTTTACATAAATGATATCGTTGGGTTTCAACATGAAATAGGGCGATTGAAAAGCGGTTGCTTTGGTCAAATCGATGCTGTGTATTTTTTGCCCTTCCGGATACTGACGGATGATTTTAACATCCCGTTTATCGCCTGTAAGACTCACCTCTCCCGAGTTTGCCAATGCCTCAATGATATTGAGTTGATCTTGCAAAAGCGATTTCGTACCGGGCGAACCAACTTCTCCGGTAACCGTAAATTTGAAACCGGATAATTTGACGGTTACAAAAAAACTCGATTCGGTTTTGAAATAATCTTTTAACAACAAAGATTCTATCTCGATTCGAATCTCATCTAAGGTATATCCCAAAACATTAATTTCTCCCAAAGTAGGGATGCGTATGTTGCCATGCAAATCAATCGGAAAGCCATTGAAATAACTGCCCGAAGAAGAATTTATGGAACCACTGCCCGATTCTGAATTGCTGGTCGGATTAAAAAGTTGCGCCAAATTATTATCGGTTGTCTTAACCGTGATGCTCAAAACATCGCCGATTTGTGCCTTATAAGGGGTCTTTAGGGTTTGATAAACATGTGTGGAATCATTCACAAAGCCATCATCTTCAGAAAGATAGGTAAGTTGTTTGGTGGTGATACACGATGATGAGATACTTATTAGAAATAAAAAAATCAGCAGATTCCTTAAATGCATTGTATTCAGTGTTATGTTTAGTCAGCAACAAATATACTGTCTATAACGACAATATTAAAAACTAATTCGATTCTAACTATCATTTATGTCTAAATTTGCTCAAAATTTTAAAAAGTGAATCTCCTTACCGTAGAAAATATTTCAAAATCATTTGGCGAACGTGTTATATTCGAAAACATTTCTTTCGGTATCAACAAAGGTCAAAAAATTGCCCTAATTGCCCAAAATGGATCGGGCAAAACGTGTATCCTCAAAATCATGGCAGGGGTTGACAATCCAGATACGGGTCAAGTGGTTTCCCGCAAAGGAATCACCATTTCATATCTGCCCCAAGATCCAATTTTACCCGAAAACAGCTCGGTTGAAGAGGCTATTTTGTCTTCCGGACACCCGATTTTAAAAATCATAGCCGATTACGAACACGCGCTCCAAAACATGGACAACACAGATGCGTATCAAAAAGCGTTTGAGAAAATGGATGCCAATCAGGCCTGGGATTTTGAATCGCAATACCAACAGATTCTTTCCAAACTCAAACTGGAAGATTTGAATCAAACGGTCAAAACGCTCTCCGGCGGTCAAAAAAGACGCTTGGCTTTGGCCATAGCATTGCTCAAAAAACCGGATTTACTTTTGCTCGACGAGCCGACCAATCACCTCGATTTGGAGATGATCGAGTGGCTCGAACAATTTTTTGCACGGGAAAACATGACGCTGTTTATGGTGACTCACGACCGGTATTTTCTGGAAAGGGTCTGCAACGAAATGATTGAACTCGATCAAGGCAAACTTTTCACTTACAAAGGAAATTACGCCCAATATCTCGAGAAAAAAGAAGCGAGAATCGAGCAAGAACAAAGCAGTACAGACAAAGCCAAAAACCTGTTTTTGAAAGAACTCGATTGGATGCGTCGCCAACCCAAAGCCCGAACAACCAAATCAAAATCGCGGATTGACGATTTTTATGTCATCAAGGAAAAGGCGCAACAACGCCGAAAAGAACATCGTGTGGAGTTGGAAATCAACATGGAACGCATGGGAAACAAGGTCGTCGAGCTACACCAAGTTTGTTTTTCACATGGCGAAAACAGAATACTTCACAAGTTCAACTACGCTTTTCTCCCCGGTGAACGCATCGGCATTATTGGCAAAAACGGAACCGGAAAAACCACTTTTCTCAACCTGATTACACAAGAATTCACCCCTGATGCAGGTAAAATTGTGGTTGGTGAAACCATCAAGTTCGGCTATTATTCTCAAAAAGGAATTGTCATCAAACCCGGTCAGAAAGTCATCGACGTTATCCGGACTTACGGCGATTATATTCCCCTTAAAAAAGGCCGTCAAATATCGGCGGAAGGCTTGTTAGAACGGTTTTTGTTCGACCGCAAAAAACAATACGACTTTGTCGAAAAACTCAGTGGAGGCGAGCAAAAACGTTTGTACTTATGTACTGTGCTGATTCAAAACCCAAATTTTTTGATACTCGATGAGCCGACCAATGACCTCGACATCATCACGCTGAACGTGCTCGAAAATTTCTTGCTCGATTATCCGGGTTGTTTGCTTGTGGTATCGCACGACCGTTATTTTATGGACAAAATCGTCGATCATTTGTTTGTGTTCAGAGGCGATACCGAGGTGGAAGATTTTCCCGGAAATTATTCCGATTTCCGCAGTTATGAAGACAGCACGCCTTCCGAAAAGCAGCTTGAACAAAAATCGATTCAAGTCGAGAAAAAAAAGGAGTCTTCGTCGGGTCTGACTTTTGCCGAACAAAAAGAAATCAAACAAATCGAAAAAGAGATTGAGCGATTGAACGAAGAGAAAACCGCGCTCGAAGCATTTTTTCTCAAGGAAAATATCACAGCCGAAGAGATTGCCGAAAATGCGAAAAAACGCAATGCGACCATACTTCTGATTGAAGAAAACGAAATGCGTTGGCTCGAATTACTCGAAAAATCAGAAGCCTGACCATGTGTTTCTTGCGTTATTTTTGGTTTTGGATTCGTGCGAACAACCGACACGGCGTACATTCACCTTTTGTCTATGCGTTGATGGAAAATGCTGTCTTTGACAAAAAATCCGTACATTCAGCCAAAGAAATCCTCCTCGCAAATAATAAATTTCGTGAATTTTCTTATTTCGATCGGAAAAGGATTCGATTGTTTCTCAAACTCATCAATTTCTTTATGCCCAAACAGCTTGTTTGGATAGGTGAAAGGCATCAAAATCTATTTAATTTATTAAATGAAATAAATGAAGACTGTCAGTTTATCCAATTGAAAATAGACGAACAATCGTCTTTTATAAACAGCTTAAAAACAATTGATTGGCTGATTGTTGATGCAAAATCAATTCATTTGGAACTGTTCAACCAAATCAAAAATAAACTTTCCAACGACTCAAAAATATTCGTTTTAGAATCTGATAATGAATTTTTTAGGTTGAGAAATGAATGGGGTTCAAAAGTTGAACTTGACTTCTTTATTATGAAAATCTTGTTGTTTAGAATAGAAATGAAACCGCAGAATTTCAGGCTTCGGTCTTAGCATCATGCATCAGAATCAAGGCAAAAACAGCGTAGTTAATCATGTCTTGATAGTTGGCATCTAATCCTTCCGAAACGATGGTTTTTCCGGCGTTGTCCTCAATTTGTTTGACACGGAGGATTTTTTGCAGTATCAAATCGGTGAGCGAACTGATGCGCATGTCGCGCCAAACTTCACCATAATCATGGTTTTTATCCAACATCAACGCCTTGGCTTGGGCGATTTTTTCTTTGTAAAGTTGAAATGCTTTTTCGGGTTTCAAATCGGGTTGTAGTGCTGCGCCGAGCTCCAACTGAATCAACGCGATGGCCGAATAATTGATGATGCCGATAAACTCAGAAGCTTCGTCTTCATCGACTTTTCTGACAACATTTTCTTGCAGTGTGCGGATGCGTTGTGCTTTGATGAAAATTTGATCGGTCAGCGAAGGCAAACGCAAAATTCGCCATGCCGCTCCGTAATCTTTGAGTTTTTTCTCAAATAAATCGGCACATTGTTTGGCAATTTCATCAAATTGCGCGGAAGTATTCAGCATGAGGTTTGGTTTTGACAAAGATGAAAAAAAACGATGACTTTCCACAAATTTATTTGGCTTGATGGATGACGCGTTGCGGAAACGGAATTTCAATTTTCGCTTGATCAAATCGCAATTTGGTTTCCTCAATCAAATAAAAATTCACGTCCCAAAAATCTTCGTTTTTCGCCCAAATCCGCAGTGATAAATTCACCGAACTGTCTCCCAATTCGGCCACAAAAACCACCGGTTCGGGATCTTTCAAAACTTTTGGGTGTTCGCGAGCAATTGTCAGCAAAATTTCTTTGGCTTTTTTGATGTCGGAACCATACGAAATCCCCACGACAAAGTTTTTGCGACGGGTTTCTTCGCCGTTGTAATTGATGATGGTGTCGTTTGATAACTTCCCGTTGGGAACAATAGCCAATTGATTGTCAACAGTATTGAGCAAAGTGTTGAAAATACCAATCACCTTGACGGTACCCGATACACCTACCGATTCGATAAAATCACCGACTTTAAACGGTTTAAAAATCAAGATTAAAACGCCACCCGCAAAATTAGCCAATGAACCTTGCAAGGAAAGACCAATCGCCAAGGAAGCTGCACCCAAAATGGCAATGAAACTCGATGTCTGAACACCGAGTTGGGCAATTACCAATATGAATAGTAAAACTTTGAGAGAAATGTTGATGAGGCTGCTTAAAAAATACTGGAGGGTGATGTCGAGCTCACGCTTGATCATCATTTTTTTTGAAATTCTCGTGAATATGCGAACAATGCGAATGCCAATAAAATAGATAAGCAATGCAACCAACAATTTTGGAGAATAATCAACCCCCAAATCCAATAATTTTTGAAAATAATCTTTTACCAATTCCATTTTTTAGGTCACTTTTAGAAAGTTTGCAAGGTATTAAAAACGCTGCTAATATCCATGGTTGATAATGCCGGCTTACAGGTTAATTTCACACAAAGCAAAACAGGTTGATTCCACGGAAAGTGCGCAAAAAACACGTGAAAAAATCATCATATCAACCTTGGTCAAATTTTTGTAACTATTCCGTCTGATGAAAAATCGATACAAATTTCGTCAGTTCGAGTGTTTTATTGAAAAAT
>PHDQ01000155.1 GCA_002841025.1 Bacteroidetes bacterium HGW-Bacteroidetes-13
GAAGCTTCAATGAGTTGAAGTGCTTCCTGAGTTATTCCTTGATCAGCTTGTCTGCGATCGAGATTATAAGTTTCTATTTCTTGTCCCAACACTTCGGCTATCTTTTCGTCAGTTTCGGAGAGCAAAGCAACGGCGTGTTGCCCATGTTTCATCCTACCGGCGGCATTGATGCGTGGTGCCAATACAAAAACGACTTCATTCACATCATATACTTTCTTTTTGAGTTGTTGCAAAAGCACCTTAAACCCAACCCGCGGATGTCGGTTGAGTTCCTGCAATCCGAAATACATCAAAGTTCTGTTTTCGCCGGTAATCGGAACAATGTCAGCACCAACAGCAGTCGCAACCAAATCTAAATAAGGTAATAAATCTTCCACCTGCTGACCGCTTTTCGAGGCCAAAGCTTGCACCAATTTGAATCCGATGCCACAACCACAAAGCTCTTTGTATGGATAATTACAATCGGCTTGTTTCGGATTGAGAATAGCTTCTGCTTCCGGAATTTTATCCCCGGGCGTGTGGTGGTCACAGATGATAAAATCGATGCCCTTTCCTTTCGCATAAGCCACTTTGTCAACTGCTTTGATGCCACAGTCGAGCGCGATAATCAAAGAAATGTTGTTGTCGTCGGCAAAGTCAATACCTTGATAAGAAACACCGTAGCCTTCCTCGTAACGGTCTGGAATGTAAGTAGCAATTTGATCCGTCAAGGTTTTTAGGTAGGAAGAAACCAAGGCAACCGAGGTCGTTCCATCCACGTCATAATCGCCAAAAACCATTATATTTTCACCATTTTCGATGGCTTTTTCAATCCGTTGAACCGCCAAATCCATGTCTTTCATCAAAAAAGGATAGTGCAAGTGGGTTAAAGAAGGTCGGAAAAAAACTTCGGCATCTTCAAAAGTGCAAATACCGCGCTGCACCAACAAGTAAGCCAATGAATCGGTGATATTCAATTGCTTTGCCAGTAGTTTGACTTGTGTGCCATCCGGTTTTGGCTTTAACAACCAACGCATTTTGTGAAGTTTTAAACTGAAAATTAATTAAATCTGACTGAAATTGTGACTTCCGCAAATCGGCGGAACATTTCCATCACGCCGCAGTATTTCTCGACAGACAAATCGATGGCTTTTTGGAGTTTGGCTTCATCCAACGAATCTCCGGTGAAATGATAATCGACTTGCACTTTGTTGTAATACCGTGGATGTTCATCCGTCAACTCGGCCGAAACAGTGATGACAAAATCGTCCACAGCCAGGCGCATTTTCTTGATCATCGATGCTACATCCAATCCGGAGCAACCTGCCAAAGAAGATAACATCAGTGCCTTGGGTCGAAATCCGGAACCTTCGCCACCATCTTCCGGCGAGGCATCAATAATGAATTTTTTGCCGGCATTTTCCGATTCAAAGGCCATGTTTTCTTTCCAAGTGGTAACAATCGTCTGTGTCATCTTTTATATTTTTTGATGTGTAAATTCATGTAAAGCAATTGCTAAAGTATCTAAATCTTCCGAATTATGGGCAGCCGTTAACACAATTCTGTTAAGCGTCTGTCCTGGATTGGGGTAATCAAAATGCGCAATAACAATGTTTTTAGTCTGTAAAAATGCCGCAATATCCGTATGTTGACTGTAAACCACCGGATAATTTTTGTCAAGCACAAAATGGGTGCTTGGCAGTTGGAATTTTTGGTTGAAGTAAGCAATGTTTTCAATTAACCTTTGTCGTTGAATGGCATACAATTGATCTGCTTGAAAATAGGTTGCCAATGCCGCCGGACTCATGCCCGAAGCACCTGCAAAAGAGGATAACTGTTTGATTTTTTCGATTCGGACTTGACTGCCGGCAATTACCCCTCCGTTGATGCCCAATGCTTTTCCCATTGAAGCAACCATCAGCACCTCTTCAAATCGGGTTTTGTCGATGGCTTTGTAAACACCACTTCCATCGGTTCCGGTGAATCCCAAACCGTGTGAATCATCGACCAACAAACTTGTTTTTAAAGTATTTTTAACATTCCAATTCAATGGTTTTACCTGCTTACTCGGAAAGGAATCGCCTACCAACAGGGTTTGTTTGCTTGGTTTAAAATCCGTAAAATCTATATCTTTCCAAGCTATATTTTTACTGTCGGGATGCAAAATAGCGGGATGCGTGTCGGGAAGGTGAAAAAAATTGTGGGTAGCCTCAAATGATTGCAACGCCAGCAAACCGGCGAGTGTGCCTGAAGAAACGGTCAGCGCGGCTTCGGCACCAATCCATTTTGCCAATTTCTGTTCTGCATTTTCATAAACAGCAAGTTTGATGTTAGCCTTGCGCGAACTTCCATAGGCGGTACCCCATTTTTTCAGGTTTTTTGCATATAAATTTTGAAATTCGGGCAAAGTAGCCATGCCAAGATAGGAAGTCCCACCAAAATAAAAATGAGATTTGCCATTCAAAAAAATAGTTCTTCCCGGAAATTCAGTAACTTTCATTTAGGCGTAGAGCGTAACACCCGTTCCGGGTAGAGTTGCATAATATATTTTTCCGTCCCTGATGGTCACACCATCGGCTATGTCCGTTTCGAGCAAAAGAGCGCCATCCATATCAACATAATCAAGCAGAGGCAATAAATGTGCAATGGCTGAAATTCCTACCGTCGATTCGGTCATGCAACCCACCATGGTTTTCATTCCGAGTTGACGCGCTTCGGCAAGCATACGCCGTGCAGGCGTGAGTCCGCCACATTTGGTGAGTTTGACGTTGATGCCGTGAAATAATCCGTGACATTTGGCAACGTCACTTTCTACGATGCAACTTTCGTCGGCCATGATAGGGAGTTCACTTTTTTTGAAGACTTCTTCTGCACCTTTCATATTATCGGCAGGCAAAGGCTGTTCGATAAACTCCACACCCAAAGGTTTCATTTCACGTGCGTTTTGAAGCGTTTCTTCGACAGTCCACCCGCAGTTTGCATCTACCCGAAAAATGGCTGAAGTGTGTTTGCGCAATTCGCGGACGATGTCTAAGTCGTTCTTTGTTCCCAGCTTGATTTTATAAATAGGCCAAGGTTTTTCTAACAGCTTTTCGACCATTTTGTCGAGGGTATCAATCCCGATGGTGTAGTTGGTCAGCGGATTGTGGTGCGTTTGTAAATCCCACAATTCGTATAGTTTTTTGCCGTGTCGGCGTGCATACCAATCGTTGAAAGCCATGTCTAAAGCACAAAGCGCAAAATAATTGTTGTGTAACAATCTTTCCGACTTTACCCAAAAATCTTCGGGGTTATAGAGCACGGCCGTTTCCAGCAAGACAGACGCATTTTTGAGTGCAGTTTGCATATTTTCCAGCGTGATGCCGTAATACGGATTGGTGGTCGCTTCGCCAAAACCAGAGATGCCTTCATGTTTAAGTTCAACGATTAAGCTCGGTTGGATGTCATGCGATTCTCTCGAAATGGTGAATGTGTGTTTGAGTTTGAGCGGATACGTTCTCAGTATGAGTTCCATAGAACACGGCGTTTAAATTTGTAATGAACTATAAAATTATAACAAAATTATTTACCTTGGCATAAAAATCTTAAACTTGTTTTTATGCCACTTGTAAATCCTTTGCCGGCAGACGCCAATGAAGTAGTAAAGCAGCTGTCTGAATTTTTTAACGAAACACTCGGTTTTTGCCCGAACAGCGTCTTGACCATGCAAATCCGACCGGAAATGGCACAGGCATTCATCAACCTGAACAAAGCAGTCATGAAAAATCATGGGCGGGTGACTTCTGCTCTCAAAAGGATGATCGGTTGGGTCACGAGCAATGCGGCGGGGTGTCGATATTGTCAGGCACATACCATTTTGGCAGCTGAACGTTACGGAGCAACCCAAGAACAATTGGAACATATTTGGGAATACAGAACACATCCGGCTTTTTCAGATGCAGAAAGGGTGGCACTCGATTTCGCGCTTTTGGCAGCATCGCATCCCAACGGCGTGGACGATGCTATCAAAAAGCAGTTGTATAAATATTGGGACGAAGGCGAAATCATCGAAATGCTCGGCGTTATTTCGCTGTTTGGTTTTCTGAATCGGTGGAACGACTCCATGGGAACAACTTTGGAATCTGCAGCGGCTGAAACAGCAGGTAAATACTTAGGAGTCAACGGCTGGGAAAAGGGGAAACACATTTAGCATTATAAAGATTGGCAATGGACAACAGATAAGTTTTGGGTTTTTTGCCCTTGAGTCCTGATTTCCTGTCTATCGGTTGCTTCATAATCTTCCGACTTCATCGAGCCTCACACGAATGTATAAACACAAAAAGCTCATTTCACTCCGCCTTCGCCAACGTCAAAATGCTGATTTTTACACCATTTATTTTTAGCAAAGCAATCGAACAAGCTTCCAAAGTTGCGCCAGTGGTAACGACATCATCTATTAAAAGTACGTGTTTGTTTATCAGTTTTTCTGTGTTTTGAACATCAAAAATTTCTTTCACATTCATCCATCTGCTGAATGCATCTTTAAAAGTCTGGGAGGTGTTTGCATATTTTCTGACGAGCACATCTTCCACATAAGGCTTTTGATAGATTTCAGCCAACCGCATTCCGAAAGTAGTCAACTGATTATAACCTCGTTGCCTCAACTTTTTCTTATGAAGCGGAACAGGTACGATGGCATCGATGGTTTGAAATCTTTTCTCTGCTAATAATTCATACCCAAACCAGTTTGCCAATAAGATTCCAACGTCTTCCCTGCCTTTATATTTTAAATTGTGAATGATATTTTGTACCTTTCCTGACTTCCTGAAATATAACAATGAGGCACTTTCTTGTAAGGTTACCCTTCCATAGAATACTAAATTGAGGAAATCAGAGTTATTTAATTTTAAATCAATGGCTGGCAAGTCATGACGACAAGTAATACATATCTTTTTTTCTTCTTTAATTAACAACACATTACATCCCAAACAAAATTCAGGGAAAAACAAAAATTTAAAATCAAATAACCAATCTTTTAACATCAATCATTCACTTTAAATAATTCAACCATGAGTACCGAAACCGATAGTAAAAAACTGAAAACAACCATAGGAGTCCTAATAGCCTTAGTCGTATTGCTCGGGATTTTTACACTTAAATTCTATTTTCAGGGGCAAGACACTAAAAATCAGTTAACAAGTGAAAAAGATCAAGTCCTTTTCGAGTTAAATGAAATGAGAACCAATTATGACAAAGCCATCCAGGAAAACAGTGTCATCAACGATGATTTGATAGCTGCTCGAGACCGCATTGATCAATTGATTGATTCGGTAAAAGTCATGAAAGCCGATGTAGCAGTCTTGTCAAGATACCGCCAAGAAGTTTTTAAACTTAAAAAAGAAAGAGAAGAATTGTTTAAACTGAACGATTCTTTGAAAACCGCCAATTATTCTTTGACCGTTGAAAGAGACAGCACTGCAAAGGAACTGCGAAACAAGATTGTCATCAACGATTCGTTGACTGTGCAAAACGACGGACTTAAAAAAATGGTTGAAGTAGCATCTGTTATCACAATTTCCAACCTGAAAAGCACGCCTCTAATTGTGCGTTCGTCCGGAAAATCAACCCAAACCGACCGTGCGCGAAGAGCCGACAAACTCAATGTTTGCTTCACTTTGGCAGAAAACAAAATTGCACCTGCGGGAGACAAACTTTACTATGTTCAAATCATCGATCCTAAAAACAATCTGATGGGCGAGAAAAAAGCCATTGAATACGGTGAAGCAACACTCTATTACAGCACTACCGCTAAAGCCTACTATGACCAAAAGAATTTGGATGTTTGTGTAGATGTTTTGCCGCCTTCAGATACGAAGTTTGAAAAAGGGTTGTATGTCGCCAATATATTTGACGGGCCACAATTGTTGGCTTCCAAGACGTTTGAATTGAAGTAATCGGTCAATTCGCGGTCTC
>PHDQ01000156.1 GCA_002841025.1 Bacteroidetes bacterium HGW-Bacteroidetes-13
CCGATAAGATATAGTAAATATCAGCTAATAACCTTAAATTTGCCCTCCAAAACAAACATTTGTACCTAAAATAAATGAAATATCTTCCGAACGAAATCGAAGCCAAGTGGCAACAATATTGGAAAGAAAATCAAACATTTCGCGCCGAAAACAATTCGGAACTTCCGAAGTATTACGTATTGGACATGTTTCCCTATCCATCCGGAGCCGGATTGCATGTGGGTCATCCGTTGGGATACATTGCTTCCGATATTTATGCGCGATTCAAAAGACACCAAGGCTTTAATGTTTTGCACCCGATGGGCTACGATTCTTTCGGACTTCCGGCAGAACAATATGCCATACAAACCGGACAACATCCTGCGATTACAACCGAAACCAACATCAACCGATACAGAGAACAATTGGACAAAATCGGATTTTCATTCGATTGGAGTCGAGAAGTGCGAACCTCCGAACCCGACTATTACAAATGGACGCAGTGGATTTTTCTTCAACTTTTCGATTCTTGGTACAATCTCGAAACGGACAAAGCCGAACCCATCAAAACCTTGATTAATCTTTTTGACAAGGAAGGCAACCTACCTGTTAAAGCAGTCTGTGATGAGCAAATTGATACTTTTTCTTCGGATGATTGGAGGGCATATTCGGAAGAACAAAAGCAAAAAATACTCTTAAAATACCGCCTGACTTATTTGGCCGAAAGCGAAGTGAACTGGTGTCCGGCCTTGGGAACTGTCCTCGCCAATGACGAAATTATCAATGGTTTATCCGAACGAGGTGGGCATCCGGTAGTCCGCAAAAAAATGACACAGTGGAGCATGCGTATCTCCGCTTATGCCGAAAGATTGTTGCAGGGTTTGGACAAAATAGATTGGCCCGAACCGCTCAAAGAAATCCAACGCAATTGGTTTGGAAAATCGGTGGGGGCTCTGCTCTCGTTTAACATAAAATCGCATACGGACAAAAAAATAGACGTTTTTACCACCCGTCCCGACACCCTCTTTGGTGTGACGTTTATGACACTCGCTCCCGAGCACGAATTGGTAGCACAAATCACCACACCTGAGCAAAAAGGCGAGGTGGATACGTATGTTGAACAAACCGCAAAACGTTCGGAACGCGAAAGAATGGCCGATGTGAAAACCATTTCCGGTGTTTTCACCGGAGCTTATGCGGAACATCCTTTTACCAAAGCGCCAATTCCGGTATGGATAGGCGACTATGTTTTGGCAGGTTACGGAACCGGAGCCGTCATGGCAGTACCTTGTGGAGATGAGCGTGATTATGCTTTTGCCAATTTTTTCAAAGGCAAAAAAGGAATGCCGGCCATCAAAAATATTTTCAACCAAGATATTTCTGAAGCAGCTTATTGTGAAAAAAGCGGTTTTGAATTGGTGAATTCCGATTTCTTAAACGGATTGGGTTACAAAGACGGCACGCAAAAAGCGATTGAATCCCTCGAGAAAATCGGACAGGGAAAAGCCAAAATAAATTATCGTTTGCGCGACGCGGTTTTTTCGCGTCAGCGATATTGGGGCGAACCCATCCCGATGTATTACAAAAACGGCATCCCCTATCCCATTCCGGAGCATTGTCTGCCGCTGAGACTCCCGGAAGTCGAAAAATACTTACCCACCGAAGACGGCGACCCACCTTTGGGCAACGCAACTGTTTGGGCTTGGGACACCCTCAACAACAAAGTGGTTGAAAACGTGCTACTCTCAACGCCAAGCACTGCAAATCGCTCCCTGAACGAAGCCGAAAAGAGTCAAAGAGAGGCAACTATATTCCCTTTAGAGCTCAACACCATGCCGGGTTGGGCGGGCAGTTCGTGGTATTTCAACCGCTACATGGACGCACACAACGACAAGGGATTTGCTTCGCCTGAGGCATTGGCGTATTGGCAAGACGTCGATTTGTATATCGGCGGAAGCGAACACGCCACCGGACATTTGATTTACAGCCGTTTTTGGCAAAAATTTATGTTTGACAGAGGTTGGGTGCCGGCAGATGAATTTGCAAAAAAACTGATTAATCAGGGAATGATATTGGGGATGAGCGCGTTTGTTTATAGACTGGAAGGTAAAAACACATTTATTTCTAAAGGAAAAATCGGTAATCAAAACGTACAGGATATACACGTCGATGTTTCTTTGGTAAACACTTCAGATGAATTAGACATCGACGGCTTCAAAAATTCGAGAGAAGACTATAAAAATGCAGTTTTCGTTTTGGAAAGCAACGGCAAATACATTGTGAGTCGCGAAGTCGAAAAAATGTCAAAATCCAAATACAACGTGGTCAACCCCGATGAGATTTGTGAGCAATACGGCGCAGACACCTTGCGAATGTACGAGATGTTTCTCGGACCCTTGGAGCAGGCCAAACCTTGGAATACGGCTGGAATAACAGGTGTTTTCGGGTTTTTGAAAAAACTGTGGAAACTCTATTTTGACGAAAACGGACTTGTCGTAACTGAAAAAGAACCTACGAAGGAGTCGCTGAAAACCTTGCACAAAACCATCAAAAAAGTTACCGAAGACATCGATAATTTTTCATTTAATACTTCGGTGAGCTCCTTTATGATTGCTGTTAACGAATTGACGGCACAAAACTGTCACGAACGCGCCATTCTCGAACCCTTGACCGTGTTGATTTCGCCTTACGCGCCTCACATCGCGGAAGAACTCTGGGAAAAATTGGGACATCAAGGTTCGGTGGCGAAAGTTATTTATCCGAAATTTGAAGAGAAATACCTCATTGAAAGTGAAAAAGAATACCCGGTTTCCTTTAACGGAAAAATGCGTTTCACCATCAATTTATCCTTAGATTTGTCGAAAGAAGAAATAGAAAGGGCCGTTTTGTCTGATGAGCGAACACGCAAACAATTGGATGGCAGACAACCCAAAAAAATTATCATCGTGCCCGGAAAAATTGTCAACATTGTTGAATAAAACGTATGCTTGGATATAAAACTCAACTCAAAGTCAGAAAACTTCATCGCTATTTGGCGGTATTTGTAGGGGTTCAGTTGCTGTTTTGGACAGTGAGCGGATTGTATTTTTCCTGGAATAACTTAGATGATGTGCACGGCGACACCTATCGCGCATTTCCAAAGAAAATGAATTCAGACATCAACTTAACCGTGTTTCAAACTGCTTTGATTGAACTAAAAAACAACCAAAAAATCGATTCTATTCAGGAAATAGCCTTGGCGAAAAACGATTTGATGAGGCTTGGTCGCATCAGTTATTTCTCGGAAAACAAACTGCATCATCAACTGATAGATTTAGACCAAAACAAACTGCGATCACCACTCAATGAAGCGGAAAGTGTCAACTTGGCATTACACAGCTTTACCGAAAAAGTTGGCATAAAAAATGTTGCATACTTTACTGAAAAAAATGTTGCTTTGAAACACGAATATCGCGAAAAGCCTTTGCCTGCCTATGCGATTACACTGAATCACGACTCTGGCGTGGTGGTTTATGTAGCCACAGAAATGGGCGAAGTCACAAGTTTCAGAAACAATAACTGGCGGCGATTTGACTTTTTGTGGATGTTGCACACCATGGATTACAAAACCCGTGACAACATCACCAATTGGGTCTTGCGCATCGGGTCGGTTATGGGATTGCTAACGGTTTTTTCCGGATTTTTACTGTATGGATTAAGTTCACCGAGTTTGCGAAAGATAAAAAATAAAAACACTAAAAAATAAAGTTATGGGAATGGGATATATGATTTTAATCGGTTTTATCATGCTGTTGAGTTGGGGCGTATCGGCGCAACTGAAAAGCAAGTTTAAAAAATATTCAAAAGTGCAGCTCCAAAATGGCATGAGCGGTGCAGAGATTGCCGAAAAAATGCTTGCCGACCACGGCATTCGAGATGTAAAGGTCATTTCTACACAAGGCATGCTCACCGACCATTACAATCCGGCTAACAAAACCGTCAACCTGAGTGAGGCTGTTTACAACCAACGCAATGCGGCTGCGGCTGCGGTTGCGGCACACGAATGTGGGCATGCCGTTCAGCACGCCATCGGTTATGATTGGTTGCAAATGCGTTCCAAATTGGTTCCGGTGGTCAGTGTGGCTTCCAATTGGGTTCAATGGATTTTGTTGGGTGGAATTTTATTAATCAACACCTTTCCTTCCCTTTTATTGGTCGGAATCGTATTGTTTTCGTTGACAACGCTGTTTACAATCATCACCCTACCGGTAGAATACGATGCGAGCAATCGTGCATTGGCATGGCTTGAAAACAAACGAATCGTCACCCGCGACGAACTCGTCGGTTCTAAAGACGCGCTGAAATGGGCGGCACGAACTTATGTGGTTGCCGCAATTGGTTCGATTGCAACCTTACTCTATTACATCAGTATTTATACAAGCAGAAGGTAGATGTCAGATATTTTGATTAAAGTAAAAGATCGTGAAGGCGTGGTTCACGATCTTCAGGCTCCGACCGATATGGCCATGAATATCATGGAATTGTGCAAAGCTTATGAGTTGCCCGTTGATGGCACTTGTGGCGGGATGGCAATGTGCGCATCTTGTCAATGTTATGTGCTGAGTGACCACCAACTTCCCGAAAAAGGTGATGCAGAAGACGCCATGTTGGCCGATGCTTTCTTTGTAAAAGCAAGCAGTCGATTGGGTTGTCAGATTCCGATTTTGGAAGATTTGGACGGTTTAGAAATAGAACTCGCTCCGGAGTCGATGTAAAGTTGTTAGTCAGAAGTCCGGTGGTTTCGTCCCCGATGCTTCGGGGCTCAGCCACCGTTAAGAAAGCTATCAGATTGGAAGAAATGTCTTTATTCTTAATACTTTATACTTAATACTTCCTTCATGCATTTTCTCTCAGCGGATCTCGAAAATTATGTAGCCAACCACTCTGAAGCAGAACCCGAACTGTTGGCGGAACTAAATAAAGAAACGCAGCTCAAAGTGCTTCAACCCCGTATGCTGAGTGGACATTTACAGGGTCGTGTGTTGAGTTTGTTGTCTAAATTAGTGCGCCCAAAACACATCATAGAAGTTGGTACCTACACCGGTTATTCGGCGCTTTGTTTGGCGGAAGGTTTGCAACAAAACGGTGAACTGCACACGCTCGATGTAAACGAAGAATTGGTTCCCATTCAACAAAAATATTTTCAGCAATCTGTATTTGGAAACCAAATCAAGACGCATCTCGGCAATGCCTTAGAAATCATTCCCAAGCTTGATTTTTATTTTGATTTGGCTTTTATCGATGCCGACAAGCCCAATTATGCCAACTATTTCGATTTGATTTTACCCAAAATGAACAAAGGCGGCATCATCGTCAGTGACAATGTTTTGTGGAGCGGAAAAGTCGTGGAGCCACTGAAAAAATCAGACAAATCGACAGCTGCGATTCTCGCTTATAACAAAAAACTAAAGGAAGATTCACGCGTCGAAACCATCATGCTTCCCATTCGGGACGGATTGACGGTTTGTAGGGTGCTTTAATCAATTTTTTTAAAGTATTGTTTTCATATAATCTATAGAAAACGATTGCCAATAACCCACCAAACAAGGCACCCACAATCAAATCGGAAGGATAGTGAACCCCGATATAAATTCGGCTGTATGTAAAAAGAATCGGCCAAATCCACAACCAAGAAATAGATTTGAAGTGTTTTTTGAGGGTGAGAATCAGAAAGACGGTGATGCAAAATGAGCTCGAAGCATGACCCGAAAAGAAACTGTAATTGGGTGGAGAAGTGAGGATTCGCAGCGTATGAATCATGGCGCGGTCGTTGTTGGGACGGATGCGTCCGACGGCTTCCTTGACGATTTCGGTTAATAATAAATTGGCTGCCAACAGCAAAAGTGCATA
>PHDQ01000157.1 GCA_002841025.1 Bacteroidetes bacterium HGW-Bacteroidetes-13
AAATCGCATCAAGTGACATTTTGACGGAACAATATCCTTATGAACGAGAGAAATTTTATCAGCATAGACAGTTTGTCACTCCAAGATTTAGACCACGATTCTGAATTGATACCCTTAATGACCCCCGAAGACGAGGAAGAAATCAGCAAAGAATCCTTGCCCAAATCGTTACCCATCCTTCCATTGCGAAACACCGTTTTGTTTCCGGGCGTGGTGATTCCTATCACGGCGGGTCGTGACAAATCCATCAAACTTATCCACGATGCCAACCTGAAAAAGGGGGTTATCGGTGTGGTTGCGCAAAGAAATGAAGAAACCGGAGAGCCCAACGCAGACGATTTATACAAAGTCGGCACTGTTGCCCGAATCTTGAAAGTCCTCAAAATGCCCGATGGCAACACCATGGTCATCCTGCAAGGAAAGAAAAGATTTGAAATGACCGAAGTTGTTTCCGAATCTCCATATCTCACTGCCAAAGTAAAGGAAGTTGAGGAGGTGAAATCCGTGAAAAAAGATTCCGAATTTGATGCGATTATCGAATCAATTCGTGAGACGGCTTTGCAAATTATACAGGAAAGTCCGAACATTCCTTCCGAAGCTTCTTTTGCCATCAAGAACATTGAAAGCAATTCTTTTCTGATCAATTTTGTTTCTTCCAACCTCAATCTCGATGTGGTGGACAAACAGCGTTTGCTCGAAACCAATGACCTGAAAGAAAGAGCATTGGAAACCCTCAAACACTTGACGCTGGAGCTACAAAAACTCGAGTTGAAAAACAACATACAGTCCAAAGTTCGCACCGATCTCGATCAGCAACAACGCGAATATTTTCTGCATCAGCAGATTAAAACCATTCAGGAAGAATTGGGCGGATTGTCTTTTGAAGAAGAATTGGACGAAATTGCCAAAAAGGCAGAAACCAAAAAATGGGATGCCAAAACCAAATCGCATTTTGACAAAGAATTCGGCAAGCTTCAACGCATGAATCCGCAAGTGGCAGAATATTCTTTGCAAAGAAACTACCTCGATTTGTTGGTCGAACTGCCGTGGAACGAATTTTCCAAGGACAAATTTGATCTCAAAAGAGCCGTTCGCATACTCAACCGCGACCACTACGGATTGGATGATGTCAAAAAACGCATCATCGAATATTTGGCCGTACTCAAATTGCGCAACGACATGAAATCACCAATTTTGTGCCTATACGGACCTCCCGGAGTGGGAAAAACCTCCTTGGGAAAATCCATAGCCGAAGCCTTGGGACGAAAATATGTACGCGTCTCGCTCGGTGGTTTGCGCGACGAAGCCGAAATACGCGGACATCGAAAAACCTACATCGGAGCCATGCCCGGACGCATCGTCCAAAACATCCGAAAATCCGGTACTTCCAATCCTGTTTTCGTGTTGGATGAAATCGACAAATTGTCCAACAGTTTTCAAGGCGATCCGTCTTCCGCCATGTTGGAAGTGCTCGACCCGGAGCAAAATTTTGATTTTTACGACAACTTTCTGGAAATTGGTTACGATCTTTCCAAAGTGATGTTTATCGCCACCGCCAACGATCTTTCCACCGTCCAACCCGCCCTGCGCGACCGGATGGAAATCATTCATGTGACCGGCTATACCATCGAAGAGAAAATAGAAATAGCCAAAAATTTCTTGTTGCCCAAACTCATCAAAGAACACGGAATCTCAAGCAAAGATATCTCCATCGGTAAAAAACAATTTGAAAAAGTTGTAGAAGGATACACCCGGGAATCGGGGGTGAGGGGACTCGAAAAACAATTGGCAAAACTCGTCCGATACGTTGCCAAATCCATCGCAATGGAAGAAACCTACGAACCGAAAATTTCAAATGAAGACATTCAAAAAATATTGGGACCGGCTCGTTTGGAACGCGATCGATACGAAAACAACGACGTTGCGGGTGTCGTCACCGGACTTGCATGGACATCAGTGGGCGGTGATATACTTTTTATCGAATCGGCTTTGTCACGCGGGAAGGGAACACTCAACATCACGGGAAATTTGGGAACGGTGATGAAAGAATCGGCGGTTATCGCGCTCGAATACATCAAATCGCATGCGGAGGATTTGAACCTGAATCCGGATATTTTTGACAAATACAATGTGCACATCCACGTGCCCGAAGGAGCTACACCCAAAGACGGACCTTCAGCCGGTGTGACCATGTTTACTTCTTTGGTATCGTTATTTACCCAGCGAAAAGTCAAAAAGCATTTGGCGATGACGGGTGAAATCACCTTGCGTGGCAAAGTGTTGCCCGTGGGTGGCATCAAAGAAAAAATCTTGGCCGCCAAACGTGCCGGCATCAAAGAAATATTGCTTTGTAAAGACAACCAAGCCGACATAGAAGAAATCAAAGCTGACTATAAGAAAGGATTGAACTTTATCTATGTGTCCGAGATGAGTGAAGTTATCAAACACGCCTTGACCAATCAGAAAGTTTCCAATCCGAAAGATTTGAGTGGCGAGATTAAAAAAATAACATAAACTCGACACGACTTGTTTTAATCGATATTTTCGGCTGGGTTCATACTTCGTTATACCGAAAACAGCTTATTTCGTGGTCATTGACCATTCCGGTGGCTTGCATGTGCGCATAAATAACTGTTGAGCCGACAAACTTAAACCCACGTTTTTTGAGGTCTTTGGAAATGCGGTCGGATAAAGCCGTGGTAGCAGGTGCCGATTTGTAGTGTTCTACATTGTTAACGATGGGTTTCCCGTTCGTAAATTGCCAGATATAATCAGCAAAACAACCAAATTCTTGTTGCACTTTCATAAAAGCAATCGCGTTGGATACGGCTGCTTGAATTTTCAATCGGTTTCGGATAATTCCGGCGTTTTGCATCAGGTTTTCCAATTTTTCATCGCGGTATTGCGCTATTTTTTTGTAATCAAATTGGTCGAATGCCAAGGCAAAATTTGTGCGTTTGCGGAGGATGGTAATCCAACTTAGGCCCGCCTGAAAGGTTTCTAAAATCAGGAATTCAAATATTTTTTGATCTTCATAAACTGGCACGCCCCATTCGGTGTCGTGATAGGCTTCGTAAAGCGGGTCACCTTCACACCAGCCACAGCGTTTTTTGGTCATGTTTGTTGATTTTGGTGTCTAAAAGTAAATATTTTTTAAGGATTTTCAAAGGTTGTTAACCAGGTAGATAAAATAATTCAGACTGTTAAAACCTGAATGTATTTATAAAACATCCTTACGGGATATATGACATAGCGGAAATCTGCTTTTCATCGAAAATAAATCCCCATCGGGCTGAATGGGTGAAATTTTCTTTTTTTGAGGTTTAGAACAATCCTTATGCTAATTTTGTAAAAAAAATAGGATGCTATCGTTTTTCGCCAAATTCAAAAAACTTGTTGTTGTTTTAGCCATACTTTCGGTGTTTATCTTAGCGGCAATTTATACGCTGATGAAACCCGTGGAAAAATTACCCGTGTATCAACCGGCTTTTGTGAATACGGAATTGGTTGACACAACGGTTCAATATGTCAAGAAATATCACAGCATACCCGATTTCAGCCTGACGAATCAAAACGGCAAAATCATCACACAAAAAGATTATCAAGATAAAATTTACATAGCCGATTTTTTCTTTACCACTTGTCCTTCCATTTGCCCGAAAATGACAGCCAATATGTCTGATTTACAACATGAAATCGTAAAATACGGCGATGTGATGTTGCTCTCACATACGGTCACACCCGAGATAGACAGTGTTCCGGTGCTGAAAGCCTATGCGTTGAAACATCATGTCAACGATGAAATTTGGAATTTGGTTACCGGTTCCAAAAAGGAAATTTACGAACTCGCACGGAAATCTTATTTGGCTGCAAAATCTGACGGTGACGGTGGGAAATATGACATGATACACACCGAAAATTTTGTATTGATTGACAAACAAAAACGAATTCGGGGGTTTTATGACGGGACAAATCCGGAAGAAATGGAAAAACTTTTACACGATTTGAAAATTCTCCGCAATGACGAACCCTAAAATAAAACAAATATCCTTTTTTTATTTTGCGCAATTGAATAAATTTGCGAAAGCAAGATTATTAAATTCAATCTAAATAAAAATAGCAATGTTTAATTTGGCACAACTTAAAAAGGGAGAGCGCGCAATTATCGAAAGTTTTGAGATAGAATCGATGCCGTTAAAATTATTGGAAATGGGTTGTTTGCCCGGAAACGTAGTTGAATTAATACAATACGCTCCTTTTTTAGACCCAATTTATATCAACATCAATGGCACCCATTTGGCCATTCGCAAAGAAACAGCACTTTTGATAGAAGTCACAAAAATATCCTGAATTTCCGATGCAAGAACAACCTCTTAAAGTAGCACTCATCGGGAATCCGAACACAGGGAAGACTTCCGTTTTCAACATACTCACAGGACTAAATCAAAAAGTAGGCAATTATCCCGGAATTACCGTAGAAAAGAAAGTGGGGATGTGCCATCTGAGTAAAGAAGTCAACGCCAAAATATTAGACTTACCGGGCACCTACAGCCTCAACGCCAGTTCGATGGACGAAAGTGTGGTGATCGAATTGCTCTTAAACAAAAATGACCCCGATTTTCCGGACGTGGCAATAGTCGTTTCGGACGTGGAAAGTCTCAAACGCAATTTGTTGCTTTTTACCCAGATAAAAGACATGGGGATTCCTGCTATTTTGGTCATCAACATGGCTGACAGAATGACAAGAAAGGGCATCACGCTTGATGTAGATTTACTCGAAGAAAAACTTAAAACAAAAGTGGTCTTGGTCAGTACCCGAAAAAACACAGGGATTGACCGATTGAAAGCTTTGATACTTGACTACAAAAACATATCAAACGAACCCTGTCTGAACGCATCACTCATAGATCCGGTATATTTTGATAATCTCAGAAAAGCATTTCCAAACCAGTCGCTTTACAAACTGTGGCTCGTCATCACGCAAGATGTCAATTTCGCCAATGTAAACAGAACCGAGATTGAAAACAACACATTTTTGGTTAAATCAAAAGTTGAACTTAAAAAACTGCAACACAAAGAAACTATTTTTCGATATCAGTTTATCAACGGCGTTCTCAAAGAAACCTATCAAGTTGATTTGTCTAAAGCCAAAGATTTGCGCGCAAGATTGGATAAAATTTTGATGCATAAATTTTGGGGCTATGTGATTTTTTTGTTGATACTTTTAACCATTTTTCAGGCAATCTTCGACTGGTCTCAAGTGCCGATGAATTTTATCGATCAGCAATTTGCTTTGCTAAGTGAATATCTGAAACACAGTTTACCATCGGGTGTATTCACCGAATTGATAGCCGAAGGTATTGTGCCCGGTTTGGGCGGTATTCTCATCTTTATTCCGCAAATTGCGTTTCTATTTTTGTTTATTTCCATATTGGAAGAAAGCGGATACATGAGTCGCGTTGTGTTTTTAATGGACAGAGTCATGCGGAGATACGGACTGAGTGGAAAAAGTGTGGTTCCACTGATTTCCGGAACCGCCTGTGCCATTCCTGCGATTATGGCCACAAGAAACATAGAAAATTGGCGCGAAAGATTGATAACCATACTTGTTACACCTTTTGTGACCTGCTCTGCCCGCTTGCCGGTTTATATGATTATCATCACCTTGGTGATTCCGAACCAAAGATTTTTGGGGATGAACTATCAAGGATTGGTCTTGCTATTCTTGTATTTAATCGGATTTGGAATGGCTATATTTTCAGCATTTCTGCTCAACAAGTTTATGAAAATAGCCAGAAAAACCTATTTTGTTGTCGAAATGCCAAACTATAAAACCCCCTTGCTTCGAAACGTCGCACTTACAGT
>PHDQ01000158.1 GCA_002841025.1 Bacteroidetes bacterium HGW-Bacteroidetes-13
GCACGACCGTGACCCATGCTCAAAAATCCGTCGCGAATTCCGGTTTGAATGATTGGATCGAGTTTAAGCAATCGCAGGTAATTGGTTATGGTCGAACGTTTTTTCCCGACACGCTCACTCATTTGTTCCTGTGTCAAGTTGATTTCTTCGATGAGCCGTTGGTAGGAAAGTGCAATTTCGATAGGGTCTAAATCCTGTCGTTGGATGTTTTCCACCAAAGCCATTTCCAAAGATTCCTGGTCGTTGGCGATACGGACATAAGCCGGAATGTGTGTCAGTCCGGCAACTTTAGAAGCTCTTAAACGTCGCTCTCCCGATACCAATTGATACTGATTAAAATCTGTTTTCCGAACGGTAACCGGCTGTATGACACCCAATTCCCGAATGGAAGATGCCAATTCTCGAATATTCTCTTCATTGAAATTCGTTCGAGGTTGAAAAGGATTGACTTCAATGCGGTTAATTTCCAGCTCGATGATATTGCCGACAACTTTATCCGCTCCTTTATCTTGAGCAGATTTGATGTCGTTTTCGGGGTCTTTGAGCAAAGCTGAAAGTCCTCTCCCTAAAGCCTGCTTTTTGATTGCCTTAGCCATTTTTATATGGATTTGTGCTTTTGTATAATTTCTTGTGCCAGCATGAGATAGTTGGTTGCTCCTTTACTGCCTGCATCGTAGTTGATGATGCTTTCTCCATAACTCGGTGCTTCACTCAATTTGACATTTCGTTGGATGATGGTTTCAAAAACCATTCCCTGAAAATGCTTTTGAACTTCTTCGACCACTTGATTTGATAACCGAAGTCTGGAATCATACATGGTCAACAACAAACCTTCGATATCGAGATTTTTGTTGTGAATTTTTTGTACACTTTTGATCGTATTGAGCAATTTACCCAAACCTTCCAAAGCAAAATATTCGCATTGTATCGGTATAATAACCGAATCGGCAGCTGTCAATGCATTGAGCGTAATCAAACCCAGTGAGGGCGCACAGTCTATGAGAATATAGTCATATTTATCCTTCAAATGAGTAATGGAATCACGAAGCATATACTCACGACCGTCTTTGTCCACCAATTCTATTTCGGCGGCTACCAAATCAATGTGGGCAGGAATGATATCGACATTAGGCGCGGAACTCTGAACAATGGCTTCCTCGGCACTGATGGCGTGTTCGAGCAACTGATAAGAACCCTTTGTTACGTTCTCTATATCAATACCCAGACCCGAAGATGCATTGGCTTGCGGGTCTGCATCAATCAGCAAAACTTTTTTCTCAAGCACCCCCAACGAAGCCGCCAAATTAATTGTGGTCGTAGTCTTTCCGACTCCGCCTTTTTGATTGGCTACGGCTATAATTTTACCCATTGCAATAGTTGCTGTTTAAGTCCGTAAAAATACGATTATTTGCGTGTTAATTAAAATCTTTGTGTTGGAAAACGGAAAATCAAAACAAAAAAGTGTTTAAACCTTCTTTTTCGCCCGAATCATCGCTTCGAGTTGATCCCAAAGTTCTTCAGGGATTTGATCCAACATATTGAATTGTCCGGCACCCTTGAGCCACTCACCACCATCGATGGTAATCACTTCGCCGTTTACATAAGACGAAAAATCGGAAACGAGATAGGCTGCCAAGTTTGCCAACTCTTGATGTTCACCCAACCTGCCGACCGGTACTTTTTTGACCATGTCTATTTTGTCTTTTAAATCGCCCGGAAGCAGTCGATCCCATGCACCTTTAGTCGGAAATGGTCCCGGTGCGATGGCATTGAATCGCATGCCGTATTTTGCCCACTCAACCGCCAACGAACGCGTCATGGCCAACACGCCTGCTTTGGCAGTCGCACTCGGTACCACATAGGCCGAACCCGTCCAAGCATAGGTTGTCACAATATTCAAAACAACAGTATTCGTTTGTTTTTGTTCAATCCAGTGTTTCCCGAATGCCAGTGTGCAATTTTTAGTTCCTTTCAATACGATATCGATGATGGTATCAAACGCATTGGCAGACAAGCGTTCGGTGGGTGAAATAAAGTTTCCCGCAGCATTGTTGAGCAACACATCTACTTTTCCAAATGCATCCACAACTTGTTCGAGCATGGCTTCAACTTGCTCATAGAATCGCACATCGCAGGCAATCGGCAAGCATTTTCCACCGGTACTTTTCTCCAATTCTGCTGCTGTTCCTTTGAGTTTGTCCAAATCTCGAGACGTGATGGCTACTTTGGCTCCCAATTCTAAAAAATATTGGGTCATGGCTTTGCCCAATCCACTGCCACCACCTGTTACTACAATCACTTTGCCTTCTAAAGCATCGTCCCTGAGCATTTTCTTTGTGAAATCTGTCATATAATATGTATTGAATCTTTCAAAAATCACCTCTTTTGCGATGATGCAACAAATTAAAACTTTTTATCGGGATAAATATATTTTTTTAAATTAAATTTAAGGTAAATTAAAGATTTTTCAAGCAATTTAGATTCAATTAGACAGATACGGCAATGAGCAAGCCTGTTTGCTGGTTTCCGACATCCGACAACTGGCTTTTCAAACAGTGCGTTCATGGTGAATAAAAAAAGCCACCCAAAAAGGTAGCTTTCAAAATAATTAAGATTTTTTTTATTACGCTTCCATCTGAGCCGATACGGCCTCGGAAAGTCTTTTATAAGTACCGTTTTCAAGTTTTTCGCGGATGCTTGAAAATGCGCTAAGCGTCTCTGAAATGTCTTCGAGCGTGTGTGCTGTTGTCGGAATCAATCGCAACAAAATCAAGCCTTTCGGAATGACCGGATACACCACTATTGAACAAAAAATACCATAATTCTCACGCAAGTCGTTGACTAAGGCCATGGCTTCTGGTATGCTTCCGTTCAGGAAAACAGGGGTCACGCAAGTGTTGGTACTTCCGATGTTGAATCCGCGTTGTCTGAGCCCGTTTTGAAGGGCGTTTACGTTTTCCCAAAGCTTGTCTTTGAGCTCAGGCATGGTGCGCAACATTTCTAATCGTTTCAATCCGCCGATGACAAACTGCATCGGGAGCGATTTGGCAAACATTTGCGAACGCATATTGTATTTCAAATAGTCGATAATATCTTGATCGGCTGCAAAAAAAGCTCCAATGCTCGCCATGGATTTGGCAAAAGTGGCAAAATAAACGTCAATTCCGTCTTGTACGCCTTGCTCCTCACCTGCTCCGGCACCTGTTTTTCCCAAAGTACCGAATCCATGTGCATCATCTACCAAAAACCGGAAATTGTATTTTTTCTTGAGTTCAACAATTTCTTTTAGTTTACCTTGCTCACCCCGCATCCCAAAAACACCTTCAGATATCACCAAAATTCCACCACCGGTTACTTCACAGATTTTGACGGCGCGTTCAATGTTTTTTTCCAAACTTTCCACATCGTTGTGCTGATAAGTAAATCGTTTGCCCATGTGAAGGCGAACGCCGTCAATGATACAAGCATGTGCATCGATATCATATACAATCACATCGTTTTTGCTGACCAAGGCATCAATGGCCGAAACCATTCCTTGGTAACCAAAATTGACTAAGTATGCTGCTTCCTTGCCGACAAAATCAGCCAATTCGTCTTGCAATTTCTCATGCATGGAAGTATGACCGGACATCATCCTTGCGCCCATCGGATAGGCAGAGCCGTATTGTGCGGCTGCGTCTGCGTCAACCTGACGGATATCGGGGTGATTTGCCAAGCCCAAGTAGTCGTTGATGCTCCAAGTGATGACTTCTTTACCTCTGAATTTCATTCGGTTAGAAATCGGGCCTTCTAATTTTGGAAAAACATAATAGCCTTCGGCTTGAGATGCCCATTTTCCCAACGGACCTTTGTCTTTGTATATTTTATCAAATAAATCTTTCATTCGATTAGTTACTTTTAGTTTGCAAATTTATTCAAATCTAAACTGTTATCATAATTTTAAAGGAAAAATGAATTAAATCATAAGAATCTGAGCCTTTTTTATACCAATTTAATTTCATTCTAAAATCTCTTCACTCAAAAAACTTAATTCTGTAAGTTTTTGACCATGGTAAAGAGCGGCGAATGTTCGGTTTTGATAAACGGAAAAGGAATTTTTCCTTCCGCGACAGTCCGAAAACCCAATCGTTCGTAAAATTTGACAGTCGGTGTGCTTGGCATGGCTCTCAGCCACATAACTTTTTTCGCGTGTTTTTCTGAAAATTCAAATAGTTTACGCATAACTTCCGCCCCGATTCCACGTCCGCAATACGCTTTTTTGAGATACAGGCGTTCGAGATAGATGGAATCTACTGAAGCATAATTTTCAACCGCCAAATCAAGATGTAGCTTCACAAAGCCAATGTTTTCATCATTTTTGCTGACAAAAAAATAAAAGATGTTGGCATCAGAAAAATCCTTAGCAAGCACTGATTTCGTAAAATTCTTTTCCAAATAATTCGCACCCGAATCCGTCCAAATATGACGATAATTGTCGATGTAGGCTTCGCGAGAAACGGCTACCAATTCGTCCAAGTGTTCCATTGGGCACTTATCTAATTTAACTTCTTTGGACAACATTAATTTTTCCACGCTTATTTTTTCCATTTGATGTTGCAACCGATGCTGGGTTTTTGATTTTCCGAAATTTTGCGATTGTACAACAAACCGTCTAAAACCGCTCTCAAGTCGGAGCCGCTGAGCGCGATGTGATTTCCCGGTCGCGAGTCGTCCAATTGCCCGCGATAGACCAACTTGTCTTGTCGGTCAAACACAAAAAAATCGGGTGTGCAAGCTGCGTTATAAGCTTTGGCTACTGATTGCGTTTCATCAAACAAATACGGAAAATCCATTTTATAGCGGAGGGCAAAATCGCTCATTTTGTAGGGTGCGTCTGCCGGATAATTTTCCACATCGTTGCTGTTGATGCCTGCAAAACCGATGCCTTGCACGTGGTAATCATTTTCAATCATCACCAATTCTTCGATGATATGAATCACATACGGGCAGTGGTTGCACATAAAAACGACCACTGTTCCTTTTTCACCTTTGACATCGGCATAAGAAAGTGTCTGATTGGAGTTCAAATCCCGGAGTTTAAAATCGGGGGCTTTAGTCCCTAAAGGAATCATATTGGAAGAAGTTTGTGCCATTGAATCGCTGATTGTAAAATTTAGTTCTGTAAAAATACACATTGATTCACTTTTCTCATCCATCTGCTGAAGAAAATTCAACTTTCAATCACCTTTTTTTTGTTAAAATTAATTTTCGGTGTAAAAACTCCACTTTTTAACGACCAAACTTCAAACGTTTTCGTTCATTGTTGTAACTTTACGAGATTGTTGATTAGCAACTGCTTAATTCTTATCGCATATAGTAAAACGCTTCAATCACTCTTGCCATGAAAACAAATCTCGCAAAATTGTCTATCGGACTGCTGATTTTCCTGTTCGGACTCACTTTGAATTCGTTCGCGCAGGAAGCCTCCATCGAACAATCCCGTCTGAACGGAAAAGTCGGGCAGGCCCGCCTGAATGACAAAGTCGGGCAGGCCTATACAGATTTTTACAAATATCCGCGGGAGAAAATAGTTGTCCAACTCAACAAAACTGTTTTCTTGTCCGGTGAATCAGTTTGGTTTCAGGCGTATTTAATTGAACCGAAAACAGGAAAGCCATCCAACATTTCCGCCAATGTGTATGCGGGAATTTTTGACGAAAACGGGAAACTCATCAAACACAAACTGCTCTTTGCAGAGAATGGCATAGCCGGAGGCAGTTTCGCCATCGACAGCACCTTTGCGGGACATGAATTCATCCTGAAAATGTTTACCCG
>PHDQ01000159.1 GCA_002841025.1 Bacteroidetes bacterium HGW-Bacteroidetes-13
AAAGTGGAAAACCTTTTGATGTGGTTTTTACCATCGATGAAAACGAGTGGAATGGCAATGTGAGTCTGCAACTGAAACTTCGAGATGTGCAGGAATCGGTGAAATATAGGGTTAAGACAGAAAGCGGACAATCAGTATAACAATACTGATTATTTGAAAAATAAAAAGCCGTTTCAAAATAAATTGAAACGACTTCATCTTTTCTTAAAATAGGCTTTTAAACTATTCTTTTATTAATTTGCTTGTATTAACCTTATTATCTTCAGTTAGGACTTTTACTATATAAGTGCCTTTAGCTAACAAAGAAACATCTATTTGACCTTCGTTTGTATTAACTTTTCTATTTAATACTTCTTGGCCTAATATATTATATAAACTTACTGAGATTATAGTAGATCTGGTGGAAATTATCAAAATATCTTCAGTAGGGTTAGGGTAAACCTTAATGGCATCACCAAAATCATTTTCAATAACGCTTAATGTTGTTGATGTATTTCTAAAATAGGTAAAATTTGATCCAGAAATATTAAAATTACCTGATAACATATCTTTCATTCCATCGTTATCCAAATCTGCAAAAACAGGACTAGAAAAAGAACCAACATTCGTTAAATTAAAAGGGTCTAACGTAAATGGAAGAAAAGATGGAGCTATTGCTGTTCCTGTATTTTTAAAATATGCAAAACTTCCATTAGCAATCCCTGTCATCACATCAAAGTCCCCATCATTATCCAAATCAACAAAAGAGGGTGAAGAGTAATTGCCTATATCAGCTAAACCAAAAGGATTAGTCAAGGGAGCTGCAAAAGAAGGAGCTGCTGCTGTACCTGTATTACGATAGTACCGTATGTTACCATCGTTTGCCCCTACTAACATATCCATATCGCCATCATTATCTAAATCTGCAAAGGAAAGAGTAGAATAAGTTATGCCACTTAATACAAGCTGAGTTAATCCAAAAGGATTTGTCTGACGAGGAGCAAATGCGGGAGATGTGGGAGTTCCTGTGTTCCTGAAAAAGTGAAAAGTTCCATACGTTTCTCCTGAAAAAACATCTAAATCTCCATCATTGTCAATATCAACAAAAACAGGTGAGGCATTAATAAAAAGCCCTGGTATTTGTGATAACCCTAAAGGATTTGTTTGAGGAGCAGCAAAAGCAGGAGAGGAAGAATTTCCATCATTTCTGAAATAAAAGAAATTACCATAAAAGTCGCCTGTTAGCATATCTATATCGCCATCATTGTCTAAATCTGCGAGTGTAGAATTAGTTATAGATACATTACCAAAAGCTACATTTGTAAGTCCAAAAGGGTTGGTTTGAGCAGGGGCAAAAGTAATTTGCCCTTGGGCGGTTTGGGGGGCAAATGCCAACGCACCTATAGCTACACTTGCTGTAACAGTGGTTAGTTTTAAGTTTAATTTAAGCCCCATTAACTTATCATAAAGTTTGCTAATGTGCTTTTGCAAGATGTGCTGACGTCTTACATTTTTGTTTGCTTTACGCAAATTTGATAGTTTTCTACGATACCGATTATAGGCTCGAAGCAAATTGTTGAAAGTGTAGATGTTTCTGTTCATATTCGTCTTTTTTAATTGTGTTAGACCGTTATAAAGATAAGGAAAACCTGAATTAAATTAACAGTTTAATTATATGATACTTTTTGCACAAGTTTTTATTTATTTTTAACCTTCCTTTTTTGCCCAAAAAGTGGTATTCGGCATGGCTAGGGAGTATTTATGAATATCGTCTTGTGTGTTGAGAATATTGGGGCGAACCATATTCTCTAAAACAATAACTTCATAAATTTCATCCACACTAGTTTCATAAATAATTTCACCTACTTCAGCTTGGGTTGGCATATGAATGATTTTGATCCCCGAAAAGTTAGCCTTATCAGAAAAAGACAGTTTAGCAAAAGTGCTAGAGTTTTTTCTTAGCTTAGAAAACCCGATAAAGGCAAAATCTCCGTGAAAGAATAAGCCTCTGCAAAAACCGTCAAATTTTTTAATGGTTTCGTAAGAGTTGGTTTCTAAATTTACTTTTATGAACTCTCCGGATGCAGACATCAGTAAATACAAATTATTATTGTACATTTTGGGCGAATGAGGCATAGATAGGCCATTCAACAGAATCTCATTTTTATCTACATCCATTAAAATTCCACCTCCAATAATATTTTCTCTCCATCCTTGAGGACTGGTAGAAGCACCTAATGCGGTAACGTATTTCGGTTTGCCATTTAACACCACCAAACCGTTTAAATGACATAAATCTCCTGGCATGACCTCGTCTATAAAATAAGGTTTCCAATAAGGTTTAAAATTATATTCTCCATCTACTTTGCAAATGCATGAAAAAGAAGTGTTAACGGCATAAATCCCATCATCTCCAAAATGGATATCATGCATATCAACCAACCCGGTATAATAAGTTATTCGAGGAACCCATAAACTATCATAAGTGTTTTGTTTGTTAGGATAATGCTCAGCTAGTGGTCTCGAATTTTGAAAAACAATCACTTCGTCTTTCAAACTGATTGCCATTTTATCTCCTTTTACTGCAATACCCATTGGTTTGCGAAAAGAACGGGGAAGCGTAATTAATTGTTCATTATTTTGGTTAGGACTGATCAAAACCACTTTTCCGGCCTGATACGTTGATAAAGCTATCGAACAATTGAGTTTATTTAATAATTCAGGTACTTGCGGGCTAAACCTTGCAGAAAAAGGGGCTAACGAGTGGGTTGTGTTATTGTTCATTTTTTATTGTATGGTCTGCCATGGTTGTTTATGAAAATTCTATTTCCTTAATGCCAACTGTAAATAAAATCGCAGGCATTTGTAGATTTTTGAGTTTGAGGTTAAGCCTGAACGAATTAGCCTTGTTGGGAACAAAAACAATGAGGCTTGACTTGCTTTTTGTTATATTACTTGTTTTTAATTATCCCTATTTTCTTTAAAAGGCTTTTTGGGGTTTACTCCGCAAATATAATTTTTTTTTTGTATTTACAAATGAGCGCTAACTTTTTGGCAATTGGCGAAGAAGCGGATTTTGAAGCACAAAAAGACTGCTTGTAAAGAACTTTTCATGGCACCGCGCGGTTGTCCAAGCGGCAGCTGTGAGCTCAACAGATGGGTTGTATTGCGGGTAGAGGCGTCAAATAGCTCAATGAAGGCATCTACATGCTCTACTTGTTGGGTGTGTGACTGGTGGCTGGCACTGATGGTGCTTTTGGTCTTCACCATCAGCCTTGATGCGCATGATACGTGCGCCTTGTATGTTGCTGTTGATATGATCACTAATTTGCAAATTGAAGGTAGAAATCTATATAAAAAATGGGCTACAACAAGTCGTGTATATTGCATTCCGGATGAAATGATCAATCTAAGGTCAGTGCTTTTTTGCAAACTTTCCCCTAAATCGAAAGAACTTGTTTTTCAGTCTTCAACTTTGCGAAGTATGGGAACGTTAAACCCGCTTTCCCGCTTACTTCAAATTCTTCAGATTGATGATTTCTTGTGGCGTGAGATAACGCCATCTCCCGCGATCAAGGTCTTTTTTGGTGAGACCGGCATAGATGACTCGGTCTAATTTTAAGACTTGGTAGCCCAAGTGATCAAACAACAAACGGACAACATTGTTTTTGGACGAGCGAATCTGAATTCCTATTTCATTTTTGGATGCATTTTCGACATAACTGACTTCGTCCGGTTTCACAAAACCTTCTTCTAATTTGATGCCTTCTTCCAATTTTTTAAGGTCCTCAGGTTTTAGGTTTTTATCTAGATTGACGTGATAAATTTTCTTAACCGGTGTTTGGTGGTGGGTGAGTTTGGTAATCAATGGGCGATCATTCGTGAGAAGAATGAGCCCGCTCGCATTTTTGTCTAATCTTCCTACTGGAAACAAAACAGATTTTGAGGCTGTTTTCACCAAGTCGAAAATGGATTTCTTGTTGTCAATTTCTATCTCTGTGGTAAAATCTTTGGGTTTGTTGAGCAAGACATACACCTTTTTCTCTGGCGTGATGTGCGCGCCGTCAAATTTTACTTCATCGGTGAGTTTTACTTTAAATCCCATTTCGTTGACGATTTTCCCGTTGACCGTAACATTGCCTGATGCAATGTAAATATCTGCATCCCGCCTCGAACAAACACCTGAATTGGCGATGTATTTATTCAACCGCATTTCGTCTTCGTTTTTTTCGGTTTTGGCAACAGTTGGTTTGGCCGGTTTTTTCGGAATGCGGTTAGGCGTGTATTTCTTATCGGTTTGACCGTTTGGTTTGGGTTTGTTTTTCATGGTTTTTTTGTAAGCTTGTTTTTTTAATTTCAATTTTGATTGTTCCAATCCCACACAACGACTGCCCATTCAACTCCGCTTGAAGCCTTGTATCTGCAAATCTCTCGAAATCCAACCCGTTGATGGGCATTGAGCGAACGCGTGTTTTTAGTTGCTATCTCAGTGACTGCAAGTTCGTACTTTGCTTTGTAGGTATTGCTGTAAAATGCGTAATTTTGGTCAAACAATCCCGTTCCTCTGTAATTCTTATCGACACAAACCTGCCCAACCACGATATAATCATAGGCTGAAATCGGTTTGCCTTTAAAATTGGTTTGATCAAACACGGCAAACATTGGAATCAAATCCGGTATATCTTCATGCGAAACCTTGGTCATGACCAATACGTATGCAACTATTTTATGGTCAACCTTGGCGATTACGTGTTTTTCAAAGTCATTCAAACGTGTCAAATTTTCTAATGTATGGACAACCGTCAAAAACCCTTCCTTTTCCTTTTCTTCATCTGTCAGTACCGTCAACAGGTTGGTTGCTTGTAATCTTAAAATACCCGACAATTCATCTTGGGTATGCGCGGTTGAAATGGAAATCATACAACTGTAATTGATTCAAAACAATCCACCTTGCTGGTTAAATTTCACTCTTCCCAAATGTCTGTAAGCCAAGTCCGTGACTTCTCTTCCACGGGGTGTGCGTACCAAAAAGCCTTGTTGAATCAAAAAGGGTTCATAGACTTCTTCGATGGTTTCCGCACTTTCCGAAACAGCGGTTGCAATCGTAGTCAACCCAACCGGGCCGCCTTTAAATTTATCGATGAGTGTGAGTAATATTTTATTGTCCATCTCATCGAGACCAAAGGTATCTACATTCAATGCTTTCAACGCAAACCGGGCAATTTCGTTGTCGATTTTTCCATTGCCTTCTATCTGTGCGAAATCTCTCACTCTGCGCAAAAGCGCATTGGCAATGCGAGGCGTTCCGCGACTTCTACCAGCTATTTCAGCCGCTGCTTCCTTGGAGATAGGTATTCTCAGTATTGATGCACTTCGTTCGATGATGCCACTTAGGAAATCGGCGGTATAATATTCCAATCTGCTTTGAATACCAAATCGGGCACGCATCGGCGCGGTCAACAGACCGGATCGGGTGGTCGCACCTACCAAGGTGAATGCGTTGAGATTTAACTGAACACTGCGAGCGTTGGGACCACTTTCTATCATGATGTCAATCTTAAAATCTTCCATGGCCGAATAGAGATACTCTTCTACAATTGGGCTTAGTCTGTGTATTTCATCGATAAAAAGCACATCGCGTTCTTCCAAATTGGTCAGCAAACCGGCCAAATCACCGGGCTTATCGAGTACGGGACCGGACGTGATTTTAATTCCGACACCTAATTCTTCAGAAATGATGTGTGCCAAAGTTGTTTTTCCCAAGCCGGGAGGACCGTGAAAAAGAATGTGATCTAATGCTTC
>PHDQ01000160.1 GCA_002841025.1 Bacteroidetes bacterium HGW-Bacteroidetes-13
CATGCGCCAAATAAATGGAATCATCGGCTTTAAAATAACCGTTCGTGAGATTCAAGCGGTTTCAAAACTTTCGCAAAACCGAAACAATCAAGACTACCAAAACATTGTTCATCAATTGGAAAAATCAAGTGATGCGCAAGCCTCTGCCATAGCCGAGGCAATGAAAAAAAAGAGAAATTGAATTCGTTTTTAGTGCATCTCGCTATTAAAAAAACAAAACCTCACGGGTTTTAATAACTCGTGAGGTCTGACTTTCAAATTACAACTTTATTCCAATTGATTTTTTAAAGTTCCAAAGCCTTTTTCACATCGCCATTCATCAGGTGTTCAACCGGATTTTCAATCGCTTCTTTGACGGCTACCAAAAAACCGACCGACTCGCGACCGTCGATGATGCGGTGGTCATACGACAAGGCTAAAAACATTACCGGCGCGATTGCGATCTGACCATTTTTCACAATGGGTCTTTCCACAATATTGTGCATGCCCAAAATGGCACTTTGCGGCGGATTGATAATCGGGGTGCTGAGCATGCTGCCAAACACACCTCCGTTGGACACTGTAAACGTGCCTCCGGTCATTTCATCGACGGTGATTTGTCCGTCTCTGGCACGAATAGCCAAGCGTTTGATTTCGCTTTCCACCCCTCTGAAACTCAAGTTTTCCGCGTTTCTGACTACGGGTACGACCAAACCTTTTGGCCCGGACACTGCCACGCTGATGTCACAGAAATCGTAGGTAATCATCTGATCGCCGTCAATCATCGAGTTGACATCCGGATACAATTGAAGTGCGCGAACCACCGCTTTGGTAAAGAAACTCATAAAGCCGAGCCCCACACCATGTTTAGCTGCAAAAGCATCTTTGTTTTCTTTTCGCAAACGAAAAATCTCGCTCATGTCAACCTCGTTGAAAGTGGTGAGCATGGCGGTTTCGTTTTTCGCACTGACCAATCGTTCGGCAACTTTTCGGCGCAACATCGACATTTTTTTGCGTTCGCTGCCTCTCGAACCTGGCCCGGGAGTTCCCATAGATGGCACTGCGGATGAAGCATCTTCTTTGGTGATTCGTCCGCTTCGTCCACTACCTTTGACAGTCTCCGGAGCGATTCCTTTTTCGTCCAATATTTTCTTGGCGGCTGGCGATGGAGTGCCCGAAGCGTATGTTTTTTCTGGTGCTTTGGCGGGAGCTACTTCTTTTTTTGCCGGTTCGGCTTTGGGTGCTTCCTGTTTTGGTTTATCCTCTGCAACCGGTTTGGCATCACCGGAAGGTTTAGCTGCTGCCGTATCTATCAAACAAACGATGGCTCCGACGGCAACGGCTTCTCCAACTTCCGCTTTGAGCGTGATGGTTCCGGAGGCTTCGGCAGGGAGTTCAAGTGTGGCTTTGTCTGAATCTACTTCTGCAATGGCTTGGTCTTTTTCTACGTAATCACCATCTTTTACCAACCACTGGGCAATTTCAACTTCGGTGATGGACTCGCCCGGTGAAGGCACTTTCATTTCTAAAATCATGATTTACTTTTTGGTTTTAATATGCTTTTTGGTTTTGATAGTCTCTTTTTTGTTGAAAATTAGATGCAAGACATCAAATTTAGGATTTATTTTTCGTTTCAAACACCTCATTCAAAACTCTTCCGTGTCTTTGTCTGAATCGTTCGGCACTTCCTGCTGCAGGAGCGCCATAGAAAGGTTGTGAGCAGAGTCTAAAAGTTTTGGCTTCGTCCAAGTGCAACAAGAGGAATCCCCACGCGCCCATGTTTTGAGGTTCTTCTTGTGCCCAAACCACATCTTCGGCTCCGTATTTTTTGATAAGTGAGCGAATTTCTTCTGCCGGAAGTGGGAACAACTGCTCGATGCGAACCAAAGCGATGTCTTCCCGGTTTCTTTTTTCTTTTTCTTCCTGCAGTTCATAGTAAAATTTCCCGGTGCAGAACACCAATGATTTTACTTTTTTCGGATTGGCTTCTGCATCATCTATCACTTTCTGAAAACTTCCGGTGGTCAAATCTTCGATGGTTGAAACCACTTTCGGATGGCGCAACAAACTTTTCGGCGTAAAGACAATCAACGGTTTTCTAAAAGGGGTTTTGAGTTGTCGTCGGAGCAAGTGAAAGAGGTTGGCCGGCGTGGTGCAATCAGCCACAAACATATTGTCTTTGGCGCAGAGTTGGAGGTAACGTTCCATTCTAGCCGATGAGTGTTCGGCACCTTGTCCTTCATAACCGTGTGGAAGAAGCAGCACGATGCCGTTCTGCAATTTCCATTTGTCTTCAGCGGCAGAAATGTATTGGTCAATCATGATTTGTGCGCCATTGCTGAAGTCACCGAATTGTGCTTCCCAGATGGTGAGCGTATTCGGACTTGCCATAGCATAGCCGTAATCGAAGCCCAAAACACCATACTCAGAAAGCAATGAATTGAAGAAAAATGAAATTCCTTGTTGTTCATTCATGTTGTTCAACAAAATGATTTCCTCTTCTGAATCTTCTACTTTCAAGACCGCGTGACGATGAGAGAACGTTCCTCTTTCCACATCTTGACCGGACATGCGAAGATTGTATCCTTCATCTAAAAGTGTCGCGTATGCCAACAATTCACAAAGTCCCCAATCCAAACTATTTTTCTTGAAATACATATCATTTCGATCCTGAATTAGACGTTCTAATTTTCGGATGAATTTTTTGTCTTTGGGAAGTTCAGTAATTGCTTTTGCGAGCAAATCCAATTTTTCTTTTGGATAAGTCGTGTCAAAATCTTTCATCATCACGGTTTCGTCAACAGTCTCGAAACCTTCCCATTCATCTTGCATAAACGGTGTGATAAAGGTTTTGTCTTCCTTGCGAGATTCTTCCAAATCTTCTTCCAAATCCGCTTTGAATTCGGTTTCTAATTTTTCCAAATAATCGGAATCTATCACTCCATCTGCTTCCAAAATCTTCGCGTAAATATCGCGCGGATTCATGTGGCTTGCGATGGCTTTGTAAAGGTTGGGTTGGGTGAAACGAGGTTCATCACCTTCATTGTGACCGTATTTGCGATAGCCTAATAAATCGATAAAGACATCTCTGTGAAAAGTCATTCTGAAGTCAACAGCAAACAATACTGCATGAATAACCGCTTCCACATCATCGGCATTGACATGTATCACAGGTGAAAGCGTCACCTTTCCAACATCGGTACAGTAGGTGCTCGAACGCGCATCGATGTAATTGGTGGTAAAACCAATCTGGTTATTGACCACAATGTGAATGGTGCCTTGTGTTTTGTAACCGTCCAAATTGGCCATCTGAACGATTTCATAAACGATGCCCTGTCCGGCAATCGCTGCATCGCCGTGAATGGCTATGGGCAACACTTTTTCGGGTTGATTGGGAAAACGCCCATCTTGTTTAGCACGCACAATACCTTCCACAACAGCACCCACCGTTTCGAGATGCGATGGATTGGGCGCGATGTTCATATTGATGGATTTACCTCCTTTGGAAAGACGGTTGCAAGTCCAGCCCAAATGATACTTTACATCTCCGTCAAAAATGGCTTGGTCGTAGTCTTTACCGTCAAATTCGTTGAAGATGTCTTTCGGCTGTTTGCCAAAAATATTTGTCAGTACATTGAGCCGACCGCGGTGTGCCATGCCAACGACAAACTGCTCCACGCCTAACTCAGCTCCTTTTTCGATGATGGCATCGAGGGCGGGTATGAGCGATTCGCCTCCTTCGAGTGAAAATCGTTTTTGACCAACGTATTTGGTGTGCAAAAATGTTTCGAAACTATATGCTTGGTTGAGTTTTTTTAGGATGTGCTTTTTCTCTTCGGGAGAGAAAATCGTTTTATTCTCATTCGCGCTGATTCGATTTTGAATCCAATGTATTACCTCCGGGTTTCGGATGTACATGTATTCGATTCCGATGGAAGCACAATAGACGTTTTGAAGGTGTTCGATGATTTTCCTGAGTGAAGCGGGTCCGATTCCGACCACCTCACCGGCATTGAAAACCGTATCTAAATCGGCGGTGCTGAGTCCAAAATTTTCGATGTCTAAAGTGGGCGTGTATTTGCGTCGTTCGCGAACGGGATTGGTTTTGGTAAACAAATGTCCGCGGGTACGGTATCCTTCAATGAGTTTGACCACCTGAAACTCTTTGTGAACATCTTTTGGAATTTCAATTTGTGTCTTGTCGCTTTCTACATAGACCGTTCTTTCTTCTCCACCGGATTCGAGTCCGAAATCGAAACCTTGAAAAAAAGCGCGCCAACTGGGCTCGACACTATCTGGATTGATGAGATACTGGTCGTATAACTGGGCAAAATAGGCAGTGTGCGCTGCGTTGAGAAAGGAAAATTTATCCATTGTGTATAAGGCTTTCTAAGGAAAAATAGGGTTCTAAATAATTTTTCAAAATTACGATAATTGAAACAGAAAACTAAGTCGTATTTATTTTTTTAAATATACAAAATCACATCTTTATTTTAATCAATCACTTCACACTGTCTTAAAATCCGCTGAGTCGTATGTTTATTTTCTGCCAAGTGCGTTTGAGAATCAGCCAAGTAAGTGCTGTGCGCAATTCGACGGTTTGGTCGGACAGCAATGTGGTTAGCTCGGTTTCAGGCACATCGACGGCATAGAGCAGGTTTGTTATTTTTTTAGAATCCGCGGATAAATGCTTTTGCAAAACGGCTTCCAATTGTTTTTTTAGCAATTGCGGATTAGCAACTTCATCGATTTGTTCAAAAAAACCGGCACGATTGAGGTCTTTGTTGAGTTGGTTACATATTTGAATCAACACTGTCGGCGAGATTTGATTCATCCAAACCGGTAAATTTTGATTTTCAGCAGCAGTCATTTGTCGGATGTGATAGAGTGATGCAAGTTAGAGATTTGGAATAGAAATCGGGCGAATTCGGTATAAATTTAACCAATAATTGGTTAAATTTGTGAAGATATACGACCCGTAAACAAAAATCAATGACCCTACCCGAACAAATCGCCAAACAATTTAGAGCAGTTTATTTTGGCGGAAACTGGACGTTTTCTAATCTGGACGAACACTTGAAAGGTGTTACGTGGCAACAGGCTACCGCAAAGGTTGACGGTTTTAACACCATCGCCGCATTGGTTTATCATATCCATTATTATGTTCGTGCCGCTTTGGATGTGTTGGAAGGTAAGCCGCTCAATGCCAAGGATACCTACAGTTTTGATTATCCAACCATCGACTGTCGAAAAGACTGGGAAATTTTGTTGAACAAAACAAGAACAGATGCCGAGAAATTTGCCAATTTGGTATCGCTGCTACCGGAAAGTAAACTTTGGGAAACCTTTTCGGAAGAAAAATACGGGAACTATTACCGAAACCTCCACGGAATCATCGAGCATGCACATTATCATTTGGGACAAATTGTGCTGCTAAAAAAATTACTTCTGAAGATTGGTGAAGATTAGCGCGAGCCTTAAGTTTGAAAGGAGCGTTTTAAAATGCGCTTTATTTTGCGAAAAGGCATTAAATCGGTTAATTACTTTGCGTGAAGAACCTGTTGGTCATCTCCAAGTTTGATAAAAATAAAAAACCCACCTGAATAAAGTGGGTTTTTGGTGGTGGTACCTCCAGCTCCGAAGTGTCGGAGGAACCAGGGACTATTTGTTTTGTTCTAATATTTCCATCAAGATTTTGGGATTTTCTATAATTTTCCTGATAAAGACCTTACTTTTCATACGC
>PHDQ01000161.1 GCA_002841025.1 Bacteroidetes bacterium HGW-Bacteroidetes-13
GAGTAGTGGTAACTTGGTGTTGTGTGCGATGGCGATGACCAAAGGCACCAAAATGACAAATCCGACGGTATAGAACATGGGTATGCCCACAATAAAACCAGTAACAATCAATGCCAACTGTATGTTTTTGAGTCCAAAACTTTTGACCAAACGGTTGGTGATTTTATTGGCGGCGCCACTTTCTGCAACCAATTTTCCCAACATCGCTCCAAAACCCAATATCATCACCAAAGAACTCAAGGTGTTTCCAATTCCCTTTTCAATAGCGTTCACCGTATCAGTAATAGAAAGACCGCTTACCAAGCCGACGAAAAGGCAGACCAGCATAAAGGAAATAAAAGTGTCTAATTTGACCCAAGTGACCAAAAGTATAAGTGCGACTACACCGAGTATAATAGGAATAAATACCATAATTTAGATTAAATAGGCGTTGGTTATTAAATGTTTTGTGTTGGTTTAGGATTAAATACTTCCGGGTTTATCAAATGCGGAATCTGTTTATTTTTATAAAAACCAAGGATATTTTCAGCAGCCAATTTAGACATTTCTTCTCTCGCTTCAAAAGTTGCAGAGCCGATGTGGGGTAAAACCGAAACATTTTCCATTTGCAGAAGTGGATTATTCGGAAGCATGGGTTCTGGGTTTGTGACATCCAAGCCTGCACCCCAAATGGTTTTGTTTTGTAAAGCTTCAATCAAATCGCGTTCGTTGTGAACCAATCCGCGCGCAGTGTTGATGAATATAGCCGTGGGTTTCATTTGACGGAATGCGTTTTTATCAAAAATTCCAATGGTGGCTGCGTGCAAAGGGCAATGAACTGAAATCACATCGCTTTCAGCCAAAAGTTTGTTGAAATCGACATAGGTCAAATCCAATTCTTTCAAAGGTTCTTGGAGGGGTTTGCGATTGTGGTAGATGATTTTCATATTGTAAGCTCCACGGCAACGTTTGGCCATTTCTATTCCAATCCGTCCAAGGCCGAAAATGCCCAATGTTTTGTTTTTTAATTCCATTCCAAGATTGGCAGTTGGTTTGAACTGTCCCCATTCCCCGTTTAAAATGGTTTTGTGCATAAAAAACATTTTCCGCGCAGTCGCTATCATCAACCCAAAGGCTATATCCGCAGTTGCTTCATTCATGGCGTTTGGTGTGTATCCAATCGGAATTCCCAATCTGTTAGCTTCCGAAACATCGATGTTGTCGTAGCCGGCCGCAAATTGGGAAATCATTTCCAAATGTGCACATTCGTTGAAAAATCGTTTATCGATTTTATCTTTGGATGAGCAAAAAAGTACCTGATGAGCCTTACATTTTTCAATCAATTCATCCTGTTTGATGGGTTTGTCATCCTCCCATATTGTCACTAAAAATCCGGCGTTTTTCAACAATTCGATGCCGTTGAGGGGGAATGCATTTGAGATGAAAACTTTTTTAGGGGTCATTTTTTTAAAATTTTAACTTGCTATTTTATAGAATGTTCTCATCTTGTTTCGCCTTACATCCATTTTGTCCTGTTTGTGAAGGTTTTAAAATTTATATTAGCAGCCAAAGGTGATAAGAGATTCGAGGTATAGATTACGAAAGTGAAAGTACACAAAAAATTAAATACAAATTAAAAAAGGATAAAAGCGCAATAAGTAAACGCTACAAACCAAAATTCGACGCATAGACTTTTGAAACGATTAAGCTGAATATTTTTTTAAATAATAAACAACAAAATCCATTAAATATATATTCTATCAAATTAGTAGTGTTAAAATTTATCCAAATATTTTTTTATTCAAAAACCTTTTCTACATTTGCCTCATAATTATTCGAAATGAAAAATATACTTGTTATCAACTGCTGTATGATGTGTCAAAATCTCCCGGAGGTTTTGGGCGTGGTTGTTTAGCAAAATAAACATACTAAGTTTCAAAAAAACCTCCTGACAAACGGGAGGTTTTTTTTTGTAACAAAGTGAAAAAGAAAAATGTTTTTAAGTGTTTTAATGGATTAAAAAAGTTTTAAAAATGAAAGTAATTGTCCGCCTTGTTTCCGTCAACTGTTGTATGTCGATGTGTATGTGCATGCCCATGGGGTAATGTTGAGCGGCTTTTACATCACTGTTGTAAACTTTGATTTACCGCCGACAATCCCCCTGGTTTCGGCGGTTTTTTTATGTCGTTAAAAGAAATGAATCACAATTTTAAAAATAAAATCATCATGAGTTCAAATAAATTTTCAACAAAAGCACTTCACGCAGGTCACAACACAAAAGAAACACACGGTACGCGTGCGGTGCCTATCTATCAAACAACTTCTTATGTGTTTAACAACACCCAACATGCGGCCGATTTGTTTTCGCTTGCCGAACCCGGATTTATCTACACGCGGATCAACAATCCTACGGTAGATATACTCGAACAACGATTGGCTGCGTTAGAGGGTGGGATTGCCGCTGTTGCAGTTGCTTCGGGGACTGCCGCAACAGTCACCACATTGCTTACCTTGCTCAGAGCAGGCGATCATATCGTCGCCTCAAATAGTTTATATGGAGGAACTTATAATTTATTGAATGTCACACTTCCGCGATTGGGCATTAAAACTACTTTTGTTGATTCTTCCGATGTTGAATCTTTTGGCAGAGCGGTTAGAGAAAATACCCGCGTCATTTTTGCAGAATCAATCGGCAATCCAAAATTGGATGTTTTGGATGTGGAAGCAGTAGCGAAAATCGCGCAAAAACACAAAATTCCTTTTATTGTCGATAACACGGTCGCAACGCCATATTTGTTGAGACCCATCGAATACGGCGCAGACATCGTCTTGCATTCGTTGACCAAGTTTATCGGCGGACAAGGAAATTCGTTGGGAGGTGCCATCATCGATGCGGGTAGATTTGATTGGACCAACGGCAAATTTCCAGAATTTACAGAGCCTTCTCCCGGTTATCATGGATTGGTGTACAGCGAAGTCTTGAAAGAAGCTTCCTTCATTGCAAAAGTGAGAATCGAAGGATTGAGAGACCTCGGCGCGGCTATCAGCCCGTTCAATGCTTTTCAAATAATACAAGGTCTCGAAACATTACCCATCCGCATTGAGAAGCACAGTCAAAATGCCTTGGCACTTGCCAAATGGCTGTCTGAGCAAAAAGAAGTTGCGTGGGTAAATTACCCGGGTCTGGAAAAAAGTAAGTATTATGCATTGGCTAAAAAATACCTTCCAAAAGGACAAAGCGCCTTGGTCACTTTCGGCTTGAAAGAAGGTTACGAAAGTGCTAGAAAAGTTGTCGATGGTGTGAAAATATTTTCACTTTTAGCCAACATTGGCGACACCAAATCTTTGATTATTCATCCTGCCAGCACCACACATCAACAGCTGACAGCTGAACAACAATTAAGTGCCGGCGTGACCAAAGATCTCATTCGGTTGTCGGTCGGATTGGAAGACATTGATGACCTCAAGTCTGACCTGAAAGAAGCCTTTTCAACAATTCATAAAATTGTAACTATCTAAGCCATGAGTAATCTAACCTTTTCCGTATCCGGACAGAGTTTGAGCCAAACCCAACTCAACGCACGCACCCGCGATTTTAATATTTTAGTGGACGAACCTGAGTCCTTTGGCGGGAGAAACGAAGCACCCAGTCCCGTCGAATACATACTTGCCGGATTGGCAGGTTGTATCAATGTCGTTGCGCATTTGGTTGCCGATGAACTCCAAATCAAAGTGAGCAATCTGTGCATCGATGTGTCTGGAACGTTAAACACCGATAAATTGTTGGGAAAATTTACACTCGAGCGTGCAGGATTTCTGTCTATTTTTGTAAACATAAAAGCGGTGACGGATGCTTCCGATGAAAAACTGACCAAATGGTTGAGCATCATCGAAACCCGTTGCCCGGTAAAAGATACACTTGGGGCTTCAACACCAATCTCCTTGAGTTTGAAAAGAAAAGTTCTCGAAAAATATTGTGTTTAAGTTTGTTTGGTTTGTTTGTTAAGAGGCTGTGACGGTTTGTAATGTTCTTCACTTCCTGATAAATACCTAAACAGCCTCTTTTTTATTTAAAAATTTATGAAAGCACTTGCAGAAGTTACGATAGATAATTTTGTCTCGGAGAAAAATGTTCATTTCCCGAGTTTTACTTTGACTTATGAAGTCTTTGGTCATTCATTGAATACCAAACCGGTGGTTTTGGTGGTTCATGCACTGACCGGAAATTCGACCGTTTCCGGAGATCAAGGTTGGTGGAATCAAGTTGTGGGCTGTCAAAAAGTGATTGACACCGAAAAATTCAGCGTTGTTGCATTTAATATACCCGGCAACGGATACAGTGGAAAACCAGAAAGTTTTTTGGAAGATTACAAATCATTGACGGCAAGAGATGTGGCGATTTTGTTTCACGATGCCTTGCAAAAATTGGGCGTCACTAAACTTTTTGCAGCCATCGGTGGTTCGGTGGGAGGCGGAATCATTTGGGAACTTGCAACGCATGCACCCACATTCGTCCAAAACCTGATACCGATTGCTTCCGATTGGAAAGCGACCGATTGGTTGCTCGCCAACACCCAAATTCAAGATTTGATACTCAATCATTCTTCACATCCGATTGAAGATGCCCGGATTCATGCCATGACCTTGTACCGAACACCGCAATCGCTTCGGCATAAATTTAACCGCACACTCAACGAAGATTTGGGAATTCATAATGTCGAAAGTTGGCTTTTGCACCATGGAGAAAAACTTAAAAAACGATTTACACTCCAAGCCTACAAAGCACTGAACTATCAATTGTCTTCCATCAATATAACGCGGGGTAGAGCCTGTTTCGAAACGGTTGTCGAGCCGATTCAATCGCATATTCACATCATTTCGGTTGATACCGATTTGTTTTTTACACCCGATGAAAACCGGAAGACATTCACCTGCCTGAACAAACTGCACAAAAACGTGTATTATCATCAAATTCAGTCCATTCACGGACACGATGCTTTTCTAATTGAAAACGATCAACTGAATAAAATTCTCAGCGGAATTTTTGTTCAGGAAGAAATCTTGGCAGCCTTTTAATTATTCAATTTTAAAAAATGAAACAACTTAATATATTGCTGTTTGGCATCGGCCAAATAGGGAGTGCTTTGGTCAATAAGTTGATTGACAGGCGGGAAGAAATTTACAAAGCTAAAAACATTCAATTTAACTTGGTGGCAATCGCCAATTCAAAATTTGTTTTTTGGAATTCAAATGTAGAAAAGCGCGAATGGTTTGCCGATTTGGAAAACTACAAAGCACCCTACAGTGTTGCAGAAATTATCGAAAAATTTAAAAATGAATACGCTGAAAACCTGTTAGCAATAGATGCGACAGCTGACGAGGCTTTTGTGCGAAACTATCCGTTGCTTATCGAAAACGGATTTCACATTGTTTCAGCCAATAAACACGCGAATGCACTCAATATTGAATTTTACAACCAAATCCGATTTTATTTAAACAAGTACAACCGTAAATTTCATTATGAAACCCACGTAGGCGGTGGATTACCTGTGTTGGAAACAATCAGAGGACTACAAGATACAGGCGACACTATCACCAAAGTAAAAGGTGTGTTTTCCGGCTCGCTGAGTTATATTTTCAACACCTTTTCTCAAGCGGATATAAGCTTTTCAGAAGCCATCAAAGAAGCTCAAAAACAAGGTCTTACCGAACCGGATGTC
>PHDQ01000162.1 GCA_002841025.1 Bacteroidetes bacterium HGW-Bacteroidetes-13
GCCTGTCTGCCACAGGCAGGTATCGAGAAGCTTGAAATTGTAGCGTTCTCGATACGTTTTATTAAAAAAGCGGTCGCATTTTTCAATAAAACACTCGAAAAGACGAAAAATGTATCGATTTTTTATTAGACTGAATAGTTACAATTTATTTAAGATGAAAAATTAACAACCGTTTTTAATTTTAAATATTATTGATTTACTTTACCTACATGAAAGTCACAACCATTTCGACCAGATTGATTGTCATCCAATTGATGGCTATCCTTTTATTTCAATGCAGCTCAATTCCGCATTATAAAAATCAAAAACATTTCAAATCCATGAAAAAAACCATTGCACCTGCATTTCTTAAAACCGGCGATACCATCATGATTGTCGCTCCGGCAAGTGTTCTGAAATCGACCGATGCCATTGCTGGTGGAGTCGAGCTTGCAAAAAAATGGGGGCTTGAAGTGATGGTCGGCGAGCATGTTTTTGATTCGTTGGGTCATTTTGCGGGTTCGGATGCCGATCGCTTGTCTGATTTGCAAAAGGCTTTAGACAATCCGTCTGTAAAGGCTATTTGGATGGCTCGTGGCGGCTATGGAACGAATCGAATTGTTGACAAAATCAATTTTTCAAAATTTTTAAAGAATCCGAAGTGGGTAATAGGATTTTCAGACATAACTGTTTTGCACAACCATATTCACAACCTGGGTGTTCAGACCATTCATGCGAACATGGCTACCGGCATGGACAGTCTGCGAGACGAATCGGCAGTGGAGTCTTTGCGGAAAGCACTTTTCGGGGAAGAATTGCATTATGAGCTATCAACTTCCGAGAAAAACAGATTCGGAAAAGCAAGCGGTGCTTTGGTAGGTGGAAACCTGTCTATTTTAGCGAGCCTTTTGGGAACACCTTCCGATGTTGATACGCATGGGAAAATATTGTTCATTGAAGATGTGGGAGAAGCACTTTATCGCATCGACCGCATGATGATTAGTCTGAAAAGGAACGGTTATTTTGACCACATCAACGGACTCGTCGTGGGTGATTTTTCCAACATAGTTGCCAACGAACCCGAATTCGGAAAAACCCTCGAAGAGATTGTTTTGGAGGCAGTTGGCGACCGAAACATTCCTGTGTTGTTTAACTTTCCCGCCGGGCATTTGCCCAAAAACAATGCCTTGATTTTGGGAAAGAAAATCTCGCTTGAAGTCAACGAAGAAGGTGGAATTGTAATTTTTCAAAATTGATGAATCATGGCTTCTCACAACGACTTGGGCAAAAGCGGTGAACAATTGGCGGTTGATTTTCTCAAAACCAACGGCTACGAAATCATCGAACAAAACTATTTTTTTCAAAAAGCCGAGGTTGATATCATCGCGCGAAAAGGTGATATTTTGGCGGTCGTTGAAGTGAAGTCACGTACGGGTACCGATTTTGGTGATCCCGAAACTTTTGTGAGCAAAAAGAAAATTCAATTGCTCGTCAAGGCGATTGACCATTACGTGATTTCAAAAGATTTGGATGTGAATGTTCGTTTTGACATCATCGCCATTGTCTATTCCCGAAGTAAACCACCAGTAATCAACCATCTTGAAGATGCTTTTTATTTCATGCAGTGATTAATTTTTTATCACAGAATGTTATTTTTAACAGTTTATAATCAAATTTTGTTTATTTTTGCGCCAATGTTTGCATTTTGCAACGAAACCTACCAAAAAGATTGAAAGTTTAACAAATCTATCCAAACTGTCATGAAAACCATTTCATCCGTAGTTGAAGATTACATCAAAAACAAACCCTTTTTATTGAGTGCCTTGTCACAAGGCATCATCAACCTGACTTCGCTGTCGCGCAACATACTGCCCGAATTGGAGGCAGAGTTAGGCAAAGAAGTGAAGCAGGGAGCGGTGGTCATGGCGCTTAAAAGATTGTCGGTAGATTTGGATTTCCGCACCAATCACAAAATCTTGAAGGTTCTGAAAAACATTGGTGAGATTACTGTTCGTTCTTCTCTGACCGATTACACTTTTTTGATTTCGGACTCAATTCTTGCCAAACAAGCCGAACTTATCAAAGAACTCAACAAAAACAAAGAAGCGTTTTACACTTCTTCACGCGGCGTAAACGAAACCAACATCGTGGTGAGCAACTCGATGAATCGGCTGGTCGAATCTATTTTTGTGGGTGAAAAATTGACCCAAAAAACGGAAGGGCTTTCTTCCATCACCGTAAAACTTCCCGAAGAAAACATCATTGTCCCGGGTATTTATTATTTTATTTTTCAACGTTTGGCTTGGGAAGGAATCGTGCTGAACGAAGTTATTTCTACCACCAACGAGTTTACCATCTTGGTCAACGACGAGCAAATCGACTCCGCTTTCCGCATCATCAAGGATTTGAAAACGATGAAGTGAGGTTGAGAGAAGACTCAAGAAGAAAGAATCAAGAGGCAAGAAATGAAAATATGTTAGCCAAAAGTTTGACACCGTTGTGTGTTAAAAAAAACGAAAGTATTCAGCTATTCAAATGAATTTCGTTTTAACCGTCACTTCGAGTGGTTTTTAATAGTAATGCGACAGCTTTACTATTAAAAATTGCCTGTCTGCCACAGGCAGGTATCGAGAAGCTTGAAATTGTAGCGTTCTCGATATATTTTATTAAAAAAGCGGTCGCATTTTTCAATAGACTGAATAGTTACAAAAAAACGACAGTATCTAAGATTACAGTATTATAAAGATTTCTTTATTAACACATTACGCCAAAAATTGACATTAAGAATGATGCTTTTATCAATCGAAATCCATCCAATCGTTTTGGGTCTTAAAAAGTATATCCGATTCTCAGATGCAATTCGCCGGTCACGTCACTTTCGTTTTGAGAAAAGCCGAATTGCTTATAATTAGAATATTGATACCCGATTCCAATCCCGACTTCATAGGTGAAATGCTCACCAACGACCCTGCGTATTCCCCATTTCGGAATAACCGACAGTGTTTCTACAACATCCAGATTCGATTCGCTGCTGATGACAAACCAATCCGGTGTATAAAGCGTATTGATTGCAAAAAAGTTGCCACTGTTTTTAGTGATGCTTTTGCCTTTGTCCAAGCGTTTTTGGAGATTGTAATAGTAGCGAGGCTCCAATTTGAGGGTAGGTGCGAAGAAGAAAACATCATTTTGAAATGAACCACCGGCATAGCCTGCTTCAAGTCCAATCTCGCTTCTCAATGCGAACTTTGGAGCTAAGCGTGCTTCGTGATTTATCCACACACCCAAAAAACCAGTTTGAACACCGAAAATAGATTTTTCGACTGTAGCTTGTTGGGAAAAAATAAAATTTCCGGAGAGTATAAAAATAAAGTAGATCGAAAGCGTTTTAAAATTCATAATGTTTTGTTTAGTGTTAGTTAATTCCAAATCCTGCCGATAAACCAAAAGCCCTGAAGAAATAATATTTTTCTTCATTGACAATGACATTTTTTTGTAGATTTTGCATGGAGAAAGTAAGCTCTATGGTTCCAGCAAATTGCTTAAAAATAGGATAGCGATAACCCAAACCGGCTCTAACGATATAACCGGCACCATCCACATCGCCTAAATGAAAACCGTAATCGGCATGCAGATAAGCAGCTTTTACTGTTTCATCTGTATAAAATCTGAATCCGAATGTAAGCGGTATGTACGAAATATCTATGGGAGATAGTTTTTCATAACCCGTTGTCACACTGATTTGAAATTCTTGATTAAAGGCATACTTGACAATCGCATCAAATCCCCATACGGTATTGATGTCAAATAAATCGGGGTCAGCCTCGTCAAAATTTGTGGGGAAAAGTAACAAAGATTGAATCTCTATTCCAAAACCTCGATTGTAAGACAAGGTTTCTTCTTTTTCGATAACTTGCCGACTCTTTATAAGTTTTTGTGAAGACATGTTTAGGAAAAAGAAAAATAACAGCAAGCTAAAAAACCATTTTTTTTCCATACCAAATATTATTTCTTTTAGCCATTCCGAACACATTAAGATGTGTCGCATCAGGATGAGAAAAGTCCATAGAGAATGTGAAATCTAAACTTTTTTTCCAATCAAATCCTTGACCGTTTCCAAAAGAGTAAGTGATTTTTGGAGTTCCGACACCCCAGTCAAATACAGTTTCTATTTTAGAACAGTTGGCACATCTTGATGTGAAATCATAATATTGCACAAAAGTTTGCTGCCTTGTATTCACTACTAACCCTATTCTCTTTAATTGTTTATTTCTTTCCTGTTTTAGCAAAGATTCCGCTTGTTTAAATATGTTTGAATAAAAAAACTTTCTAACTTCCTCTTCATTTTTAAATTGATAAATGTCATTATAAAGTAAAACATCAACTAAAATGTCTAGCGTTTTACCAAAGGGGAGATTAGGAATTGGAATATTTCCAGCATACTTTGCATCATAAAATGTTTTTGAATTAGAGAAAACCCTGCCGTCATCTAAGAAAAACCTGATAGGAGTATCTGTCATTGATGGAAAATTTTTATAATGATCAAACCTCCAAGTTACACTATTAATGCCCATTGCAACTTCATCCGTGCTTTCTTTTCTCCAAAAACCTGTCCAACCTTTAAATTGATGTTTTACTTTTACGCCAATAGCATAAGCCAAAAAGAAATCTATATTATAATATTTGACTTTGACTCTCCTTTTACTTTCATAATGATCAATGCATACTTTTGTTTTACCAAAAAGATTTCCAATTAAAGGGTTACTACCTGAGCAAGATGTCAAGTTATTGGTGGCATTTTGAAAATCAATATCACTCGTGGATGTTTGATTGGAAGTTGTTCCACTACCTCCAGTACTTCCACCCGAAGTGCCCCCACCCGACGAAACACCACTATCACCAACGACTATGTAATCCCTTATTACCACATCATCCTCAACAGGAGCAATATAATGCTGTAGGTCTTTCGTAAGTGTAACAAGACCTCCGGAGGTGTTATAGTTAGGATATGATGTTAATGGCTCGATGTTTCCAACGTCACTTAAAGAGTGTACTCCATTTTCTGCCATGAATGAATATATGCCATTTACTTCAATTGCTGGGGCAAGAAAAAGACCCTGGTCAGTATATTTATAAACTGTTTCACCTACCTGAATTTCAGCATCTTGATTGAGAAAACTTTCGAACACGTCTTCACCTAAAATATCTTCAACATCATCAAAATTTTCTACAATATCCTCACTTGTAGGTATAAAGCTTCTTGGGGAACTATTTGCGCTTTGGGTTTGAGAGTATGTTGCTATGTTTAGTTCTTTAAATTTATCAATATGCCTTGCAATTTGATATTCATTTTTAGAATTAACCAAAGGTTTTAAAGAATAGAATCCCTTAGAATAAAATTTACTCTCAAGAACGTCAACGACAACGTCTTCATCTTCGTTGAAATTTTTATTGTAAAAATTCTGAAATGTGACAACATTAGGGAAGTATAATCGTCCGTTCAACACTGTAATTTTGTCAGTTAAAATGCTGTCTGTACCTTGAGAAAGAAATTCGGCACTTTCGATAGATTTAATATCTTCAGTAGAACAAGAAACAAACATTAATGCCAAAATGATAGCTTTAAAGAAATTTGTTAGCGTGGGGGGGGGGGGGGGGGGGGG
>PHDQ01000006.1 GCA_002841025.1 Bacteroidetes bacterium HGW-Bacteroidetes-13
GCGTGTGCGTTTTTTAAATTTCCCATGGTGATCAATTAGATGTTAAAGTTGAATAGAATCGTAAATGGTTTTGCAATCAATCAATTGTTTGGGGGTGATATGCCTGTCTGCGGTGTCGGCTATATCAAAAAATGACTCGATGAGTTTCGCGTTTTGGATAGATATGACACCGATTTCCTTGAGCTTGTTAGAAAGCTGAATCGGATTGAGATTCGAAAAAGGAATGTTGTAGGTTTTCGCAAAAGATTTGAGTTTGTTTTCCAATTCAAATTGCAAGTGTTTCAACTGTTCGTAGGGATGTCGATTTAAATTTTCATCATCAACTTGAATGTCAGTTCCCGACTTTTGCATTTGTTTGGGAACAATCTGTTGCGCCAATTTTTTTGCGGCTTCGATTTTTTGATCGAAAACCATTGAGATGCCGGTCGCATCGGCTTTGATGGATCCCAAACGCTGAAAAGCTTTGGCAAAATGATGTTTGTAAATTAACAAGATGACAAACAGGCACAACGGCCAAATAATGACTTCAACCAACTTGATGACAAGCTCAAAGGTTGAGTGTGTGACGGTATTCTCGGACATAATTATAGTTTATGGTTAGTTGTTTAATGCCAAAAATTCATGATTTCCGAAAATTCTTTTTCGTCTTTTAAATGGTTAAAATGTGGGTCGTTTTGAAAAGTAGCTGAAGTGTAATTCTGTCCGTCAGCAATCGATTTTAACAGATGTTGAAAGGCTTTTTGGTTTTCATCAACAGCGGCATAATACCGTGCCAATTGATAATCCACTTCGCCAAATTGATACTTGCCTCTCAATTGATTGAGTTTTTCTATCATCATCAATGACTCTCGCTGTTTGTTGTTTTTTTGATATGAAATCGCCAACAATGCGGTGTTTTCAATGTTTTTGTGGTTGTCTTTTAAGAGTTCGACAAATGCTTTTTCGGAGGCGGCAAAATTGCCCCGATAATAAAGTGCTTTTGCAAGTTGTGCGTTTATTTCTTTTCCCTTGTAAGCCAAAATGATTTTATCGAAAAAAGTATTGGCTTTCTCTTTTTCATTTTTCAACACATATTCATTTCCGACATGCAACAACAAATGAATCCAATCGGATTGTGAGGCGATTAATTCTTCCTTTGACAAAAACTCATTCACGGCAGTATCATTTCCCAAACGGACGTAGGCGGACAGCAAGGGTCTTTTAAACAGCGAAATGTTGTTGTTTACTTGGAAAAGCGGCTCGAGAAGCGCGACCACCTCGGTGTATTTTTTTAATTCGATATCGGCGAGAGCTTTTACATAGATTCTGTTTTTGCAGGCGTTGCAATTTTCGATATCAATTCCGGTCATTGAAACTTCATTGTAAATTTTGTCAATATCCTCAGGTTTGTAAACATACTGAAGCGTGACGACCATCATGCTGGCATTCGATTGCATATCAAACGGAGCCAACTCGTATTCTTTTTTGAGGTGGTAGTATGCCTGTTTGTTGTTTCCTTTGATGAGATCTTCGTACATGCTCAACAAATTCACCTGGCGTTTGTTGGTTTTAGCATAGGACTCGATGGCTAAACGCAGCGAATCCGATTTCTGAAAATCTCCCTGGTTGTAGTAGTAGGCAACCCGCAAAACCTTGGGTTCAAAAAACGTGCTGTCTTTTTCAATGGCTCTGTTCAACAAATCGATGTAAGCCTGGGTATTGGAGTTTAATTCTTTTGCGTTCAACAAATATTGATAGGCTTCATAGATGGGTGGCGATTCTTGCAAATTGAGTTCTTGTTTGTCTTCTGTAATCAAATAACCCAAAATACGCTGCTTGATCAACTCTATGCAACCCAGCGGATTGTTTGGGTCACATTCGACCGGTTTTAGTGAAACAAAAGTTTTGTCTAATTCGCCGTCAGTGATGGTGCATTGAAAAATCAGACGGTTGTCGGCTAAATAATAATTCCCACTGATAATTTTGGAAGGCTTAAAGTAGGTTTCTAATACATTTTCACCTTTATCCGTTGTGCTTGACGTTTTGATTATCGTCGAATAATCATTCACAATTTCCGGAGAAACCACTTGCGCCATGTTGTTTTCGGTGATGCCGTGGATAATCCAATCTGCAGCCATTTTCCCCACTATGTCGTACTTTTTATCGCCGGTGTTGTTGCCAAACTTCAAGATTCCAATTTTGTCGTTTGCTTCTAATTTTTTCATTTCAATACGCTTGCCAAAATTGTTTTCGACGATCAGCAAAACCAGTACAACAATCACCAAACTTACAACCGTCAGCATGGTAAAATACATTTTGTGAAAAGGGCTTTTAAGGATTTTTTCTTTGACAAGATTTCCGGCTTCATCAAATTCTTTCAATTTTTGTTCCGGCTTTGCCAAATAGTATTTCCAAACCAGAAAAATATAGAACGGGAAACCCATTAACAAGATGATGATTAGATAGGTAACCGATTTCTTGGGCAAGCCCAAAGGTTCGGCGGTCACTGACATCACTTGCAAAAGCACCCAAGTCGCGACTATGTAGATAGAAAGTTTACCAAATACGCCCTTTTCATGGCAAGCTTTTAAAAACGAATTTAATTTCATCGAAGATAATTTTCTATTTGTCAAAGCTTTATTAAAATTTATTATATTTGTTTTTCAATTAACTTAATTTTTCTACTAAAGTATAAAATTATTAACATAAAATCCTAACTAATGAAAAAACAAGCCAAAAAAACAACTGCAAAACCGAGTTCTGACATCAAGCCCAAAACGGTAGCCACCTCAAAACCGGGTGCTGACATCCAACCCAAAACACAAGCTACCTCAAAACCGGGTGCTGACATCCAACCCAAGACAAAAGCCATCGGGAAACCGGGTGCTGACATTCAGCCGAAGTAGTAAAAACCGGAATCACGCAAACTTCCCTAAAATCATTGGTTGTCTGCGTGATATCTAAGATTTTAAAATCGATGACCCTTATACCATTAAGGGTTATTTTTTTGGTAAAAACTTGGGTTCAATTAATTCAAAACGCATCAGTTCCGATGCCTTGGAGGGTGAAATTCAGCGTTTAAGAATTGCTGAACGTACATAAAATCTGCATTTATAACCATTGTAAAAATAATCCAACCCAAATTAAAAATTCTCACATTCCATATTCTATTACGCCAACATCCCGACAAAATCGTCTTCCGAAATAATCGGAACGCCCAGTTTGGTTGCCTTTTCCAATTTCGCAGGCCCCATGTTGTCGCCGGCTACTACAAAGTTGGTTTTGGCGGAAATAGAACTACCGACCTTGCCGCCGTTGTCTTCGATGGCTTTTTTGAGCTCGTCTCTTGAGAATTTTGCAAAAACACCGGAAACGACAAAGATTTTTCCGACAAGTTTATCGGAAAGTTTTTCAGGCGCTTCATCGAGTTCAAACCGGACTCCATAAGATTTCAATCGCTCGATGATTTGTTGATTTTTCTGATTGGCAAAGAAATCAATCACACTTTGCGCGATGCGTTCACCTATTTCATCCACCATTACCAAATCCATAAAGGAAGCCTGCTGCAAAGCATCGATATTTTGATAGTGTTTTGCCAATTTTTTAGCGACAGTTTCTCCCACATAGCGGATTCCCAAAGCAAACAAAACGCGCTCGAAGGGAATTAATTTTGAATTTTCAACTCCGGAAACCAAGTTCTCGGCAGATTTTTGAGCCATGCGTTCCAAAGGAAGTATTTGTTCTACCTTCAAGGTATATAAGTCTGCGTAATTTTCAATCAAGCCGTTTTTGTATAGCAACGCAACCGTTTCTCCGCCCAAACCCTCAATGTCCATTGCTTTGCGAGAAATAAAATGTTCGATTCGCCCAATAATCTGTGGCGGACAACCGTAAAAGTTTGGGCAATAATGCTGGGCTTCACCTTCTTTCCTGATTAATTCTGTGTTGCATTCCGGACAATGCGTAATGTATAGTGTGGGAAATTTTTCATTGCCTCTTTTTGCGACGGAAATTATTTTGGGAATGATTTCACCGCCTTTTTCCACAAAAACCTCGTCTCCTACCCGTATGTCCAATTTGGCTATCTGATCGGCGTTGTGCAACGAAGCGCGTTTGACAATGGTTCCTGCCAACTGCACCGGCTCCAAATTGGCAACCGGCGTGATGGCTCCGGTGCGTCCCACTTGGTAAGCGATGGATAGCAAACGACTGGTCGCTTGTTCCGATTTAAACTTGTAGGCCATTGCCCAACGGGGCGACTTGGCCGTGTATCCCAATTCCTGCTGATGATTAAAATTGTTCACTTTCACGACAACACCATCTGTTTCATACGGTAAATCGTGGCGATGCGTGTCCCAATAATTAATGTATTCAAAAACTCCATCAAGATTCTTGACCAAACGCGCTTCTTTCGGAACTTTAAACCCGAAACTCCTGGCAGCTTCCAAACTTTCAAACTGGGTTTCAAACGGCAATCGTTCGCCAATGACGTAATACAACAGACAATCCAACGGACGCTTGGCAACTTCTGCGCTGTCTTGCAACTTCAGACTGCCGGATGCGGTATTTCTCGGGTTGGAATAAGGTTCCTCACCAATGTCTATCAAGGCTTGATTCATTTTTTCAAAACCGGCAAACGGCAGAATAATCTCGCCGCGTATGTCAAATTTTTCGGGATAATTTCCTTTGAGCAAAAGCGGTACGGAGCGGATGGTTTTTACGTTGGCAGTTACCTCATCGCCTTGAAAACCGTCTCCACGGGTAACCGCGCGAACGAGTTTTCCGTTTTCGTAAGTGATGCTGATGGAAGCTCCGTCGTATTTGAGTTCGCAAACGTATTCAATCGGCACATCGCCCAAAATCCGCTGAATACGGTTCTCCCATTCAACTAAATCTTCTTTGGAATAAGAGTTTTCCAACGAATACATCCGATGCTCGTGCACCACCGTTTCAAAGTTTTTGGTGATGGCTCCGCCAACTCTTTGCGTAGGTGAATTTTCATCAAAATATTCGGGATACTGGTCTTCAAGTTCCTGAAGTTTTTTGAGTTTTTGATCAAATTCAAAATCCGATATAGTCGGCCTGTCTAAGGTGTAATATTCATAATTGTGTAGATCGATTTGCTCGCGTAGCTCTTTAATCTGCTGATAAACCGCTTGACTCATAAATTTCAGGAATTGTTTGGTTTGGTAAAGATAGCAAGCTCATCAGAAAATTGAAATGCTTTTGAAAATTTATTTAAATCTATCATAGAACGGAAATTCCATTTTTTAAATAACCAATCGAATGAAATTTGTTAAAATACACATACTCTACCAATCCGATAGATTATACTTGTATATTTGCCGAAAATATTAAAATCACATTTAAAATGAATTTAAAGAATATGCCGATGCCTTGTTGTATGTCTTCCGAATCAATGTGTTTTGGAGGTTGTTGTATGTAAAATATTATATCAAGACAACTTCTCAAAACCTCTGAAAATCAGGGGTTTTTTAATTACTAAAAATTCAATATTCCAAATAAAATGAAAAAAATTCTAACAATTGTATCTGTTTTCTTCGCACTTCAAATCGCTCATGCGCAAGTCGGTCATGTCCTTCAAGGAGTGGGTGCCGTCAATACCTCGATGGGAGGTGCTGCCACGGCACAACCTTTGGACATCAACGGCGCGCTTCAGTGGAATCCGGCCGCACTTTCGGTGTTTAGTGGCAAAATAATCTCGTTTAACGCGGGCTTGTTTTTCTCGGATCCTTCCATTTCATCTACGGTTCCGACCCAAAATGGCCCATTTAGCGGAAAAACAGGCGACGATCGGGGAACTTCCGTCCTGCCTGCTTTGGCGTATGTCTGGGGAAAAGAAGGAAGCAAACACACTTTTGGAGCATCCGCGTTTGGTGTGGCGGGTTTTGGCGTGACTTTCCCGGAAAGTCAGAACAATCCAATAACGCTACCGCAAAGTTCAGGCGGTTTCGGACGTATCGAGTCGGATTATATTCTTTTACAAATTGGTTTTGCTTATGCTTATCAATTGACAGACAAAATTTCGATTGGCGTTCAACCGACCCTCAACTACGCCACCCTGGAAGTAGATCCAAATCCATTGTCAAGACCGAGTCAAACCTTGGGTTTCCCAAACAGTGACAAAGCCGACGCACTCGGTATAGGCGGGCAAATCGGCGTGTTTTATGATTCCGGCTACGGGCTGAAATTGGGTGTTTCCTACAAAACGCAACAATATTTTACAGACTTCAATTTTGACAATCATTATTTGGATGGCAGCAAAGCACCCAATGTCGATTTCAACATGGATTACCCGGCCATGTATTCCGCGGGTCTTGGATATTCTAAAGGCAAATTCGATTTTGCTTTAGACTACCGCTACATCGATTACGAAAACACCAACGGTTTTGAAAAATCGGGTTGGGAAATAGCCGACAGTGGCGATTTTGCAGGCTTTCCTACGGGTGCTGTTCAAGGTTTCGGCTGGCAAAGTATTTCGGTAATTTCTACCGGTTTGCAATACAAAGGAATTCAGAAATTGCCCTTGCGAATTGGTTATACCTATAGCGAAAATCCCATCGACGAAAAAGTGGCTTTTCTTTCCTCTCCGGCAACCGCGGTTATCAAAGATGCTTTCCAATTCGGTTTCAGTTATCTGTTAAATGACCGTTTGAGCTTAGACTTTGCCTATCACCACGGCACAAGCAGCGGCTCAACCCGCGGCCCTTTGTTGAATCCGACTCCGGACATCGCCGGCGGACCGTGGAATGCGCAGACCAATCCTTTGGGAGCGATTCCCGGAAGCGAAGTCGCTTTTGACATGACAACAGATTTGGTGATAGTCGGGTTTAGCTATACGCTTTCAAAGTAAGGATAGACTTAAAATCTAAAAAACCTCACAGCCTAATTTTGACTGTGAGGTTTTTTTGTGGCTATTCAACATAATTATTTATTCTTCACCCGTATTTTTCATCTGCATCAAAATGTTGTAAGCATTCTTGATGACAATTCTAAGTCGATCTAATGCTTCATCATCGACCGGAATAATCTCTGTAAAATCATTCTCAGAAACGCCCAACTTTACCTTTTTCATTTCATAAACTCCTGCGGAACGTTCTATAAACACAAAATGCTCGTTTTGCCATCGCACGACAGCATCATTTGGAACCGTTAATGCCTCGTGAGACAGCGTTTCTATTTCAGCACTTACGAACATTCCCGGAGATAAATCAGCCTCTGTATGAAGAATATGCACATGAACTTCAGCCGCGTTGTTTTGGTCAATATTTCGGTTGATGATGTGAATTTCGCCATCGATCAGTTGATTGGGATTGATGTTGGTATGTGCCTTGACTAACTGACCCGGTGCGAGTTTAGGAATATCTTCTTCAAAGGCAATCAAAGACAAATGCAAATCATCCGGGTTGACCAATTCAAACAATACATCGGTTGGCATCACATATTTACCCACATTGACCATTACTTGGGCGACAAAACCCGATATGGGTGCGTATAGATTAACTTTTCGCGACAAGTTGGTTTGGTTTAAAGTGTTTGGATTGACCCCTATCAACTTTAATTTTTCGGAAAGCGCTCGCTCGGAATAACCCAAGGATTCGAATTCAGTTTTGGCAATTTGAAAGACTTTATCGCTGCTCGCTTTGTTTTGATTGAGCGATTGTTGTCTTTTAAATTCTAATTCGGCATAAGACAATCTGGATTTTGCCGTCAGGTAATCTTGTTGCAACTGAACAAATTGCGCATCTTCCAACACGGCCATCACTTCTCCTTTTTTGACTTGCATGCCGGGCAAAAGCTTGGTTGAAACCAAATAGCCTCCCATGGGAAAACTAACACTAATGCGGTTTTGTGGCGGCACATCTACTTTCCCATTTAGCTTGACGGTTGCTGAAATGGCTTTTCTTTCCGGTATTCCGGTTTCAATTCCGGCGTTTTTAATTTGGAGTTCGCTTAATTCCACCAAAGAATTATCGGTGTTTTCAACAGTCGATTGCTTTTCTGCTTCTTTCGAACCGCAGGCAGTTTGGAGCAGGACGACCAATAGCAAGGTCGGAATCTGTAAGAAATTATAGAAACTATTTTTTGAAATTGTATTTTTCATCGGTGTAGATATTAAAGTTGATTGCGTAAAATTTGCAAATCGATTTTTGATAGATTCATTTTGTTTAATGCTTCCCAGTATCCGGTTTGTATCTCAATTCCTCTGTTTATCAACAAAGTATATTGTAGAAAGTCGATTTCCCCTTCATTAAACTGTTGATTGGCCACGGAAATGAGCGTATTTGCTTGCTGAAGTCCTTGGTTGGCATAGTAATCAAATTCGGTTTGGTGCTGTTGAACTTTTTTACGGGCTATTTCAACATCAGACAGCAAGCGTTGTTTGGCTGCCGCATACTCATTATCCGCCTTTAGATATTGAACCTGGGCTGCTTTTTTTTGTGCAGTTTGTGAGCCAAAAAACAGCGGGATTCCCAGACCAAAACTGAAGGAAGAAAATCGCTGACTGCGATCGTAAAATTGGGTTTGTCCGTTGCTACTTTGCATACCCGCAAAGCTCATGTTGTTGTATCCCAGCGTAATGTCCGGCAATAATTTTGAACCCGCTGTTTTCCAAGCTGCCTTATCGGCAAGTCGAAGATGGTCTTTTGCTTGCAAAACCGGATGGGCACTTATCCCGATCGTATCGTTTGTCGCGGTCAATAAAACCGGATTAGCCTTGCTGTCGGGGCTGTACAATACGCTGTCGTTCAACAAGTAATTAAATTCTTGGAGACTGATGGACAAATCCCTGTTCAACATTTCCAATTGAATATTGATTTGCTGACGCAGACTTTCAGCCGTTGTTTTCTCAAGGATATTGGTTTCTCCGGCCTCAAATCGGTGGTTCGATTTTTCTTCGAAAGCGGCGTATAAACTATCCGATTTTCTCAGTAGATTTTGCTTGTTTTTCAGCATGAGAACCTCATAATATCTTTTCATAACCGTTCCTTTTAATTCGACCAAAGACAGTTCGCGCAATGCTTTGGCGGCCAAAAAACGCTCGTTCAGCATCTGCTTTTGGTGACTGTAAACCGTCGGGAAGGCAAAGGTTTGAGACAAGGTAAATTTGATGTCGTTTTCAGCGGAATTAAATTCGCCATACTCAAAACCGATGTCGGTTTTCTGAACATCAAACCAAGTCTTGCTTCTAGCTTCCATTTCCCTTGCATTCAACGAACTGTTTTTTAAATTCAGGTTGTTTGCTTCCGCGATTTTAAGAGCTGATTCCAGTCCGATTTCACGTGTTTTGGTCTGTGAAATACCGGATAAAGAAACCAGTAACAGACAAATTGTCAAACCTTTTTTCATGTTTTTGCTTTTTACTTTAATTTGAACGGTTTCAAAGAGCACATACAGTGCAGGCAACACCATCAGCGTAAGGACGGTAGCAGAGATAAGTCCGCCGATAACCACTGTTGCCAAAGGTCGTTGCACTTCAGCACCGGCGCCATTGCTCAGTGCCATGGGTAAAAAACCCAGAGAGGCAACTGCCGCAGTCATCAATACAGGTCGAAGCCTGATTTTTGTTCCCATGATGACAATTTTTCTCAAATCGGTCCATCCTTCTTTTTTGAGTCGGTTAAATTCTGATATCAGCACGATACCGTTTAAAACCGCCACGCCAAAAAGTGCAATAAATCCGACGCCTGCCGAGATACTAAAAGGCATGCCCCGAGTCCAAAGAGCCAAAATACCTCCGATGGCAGAAAGCGGGATGGCAGAAAAAATTAAAAGACCTTCTTTGATAGAACTAAATGCGAAATAAAGCATCATAAAAATCAGCAACATGGCTACGGGTACGGCGATGAGCAAACGTTGTTTGGCAGCTTGCAAGTTTTCGAATGCGCCACCATAAGTGACACTGTAACCGGGTGGAAATTTGACAGATTGAGCTACTTTTTGCTCCAATTCGTTTACCACCGACTGAACGTCTTTTCCTCTGACATTAAATCCGACGATGATGCGTCTGAACGAATTTTCTCTTTGAACTTGATTGGGTCCTTCTATTTCTTCCACGTCTGCCAATTGGCGCAACGGGACTTGCATGCCCGTTGGTGTCGAGATGAGTAGATTTTGAACATCTTGTAAATCCTTGCGCTGATTTCCGCTGAATCGCACGACCAAGTCGAATCTTTTTTCTCCCTCGTAAATCTGTCCGGCAATTCCGCCTGCAAAAGCCGTGTTGACAGTCTTGTTTACTTGATCTATATTGATACCAAATTGTGCCAAAACATCTCTTTTGTAATGAATGACAATTTGCGGCATCCCTTGCACTTTTTCCACGTATAAATCTTTGGCACCTTCAATTTTTTTGACAACTTCGCCCAGTTTTTCCGCATACAATGCCAGCGTATCCAAATTTTCTCCAAAAATCTTGCAGACCACATCTTGTCTTGCGCCGGTCATCAATTCGTTGAACCGCATCTGAACCGGAAATTGAAATCCGGCTGTAACTCCGGGGATGGTGGCGATTTTCTCACTCATTTTTTCAGCCAATTCCTCAAAACTTTTGGCGGAAGTCCATTCTTTTTTATCTTTTAGAATGACCATCATATCGCTTGCTTCAATTGGCATCGGATCTGTAGGTATCTCACCACTTCCAATTTTGGTGACTACTTTCTCTACTTCCGGAAAGTTATCAATCAATACCCGTGCAGTTTGCTTGGTTGATTCGATGGTTGTTGACAAATTACTTCCCGTCAAAACACGGGTGTCAACTGCAAAATCTCCCTCTTCCAATTTTGGTATAAACTCCCCCCCGAAAGTAGAGAGGATGTAAACGGAAATCAAAAAAACGGCAAACGCAACAGTCAAGACAGTTCTTTTATAATTTAAAAATCGCTCCAACTGATGTTGATAGTGTTTTTCGATTTGCAACATAATCCGATCAGACCAGTTGGGTTGATGGTTGAGTTTTTTGCTCAAAAACAACGCGCTCATCATCGGTACATAGGTTAGCGAAAGGATAAAAGCTCCCAAAATTGCAAATCCGACCGTTTTGGCCATGGGACCAAACATTTTTCCTTCGATTCCTTCCAAAGTGAGTATGGGCAAATAAACGATCAAAATAATAATCTGACCGAAAACGGCTGCATTCATCATACGGGAAGAAGAATCTTTGACGGTTTTGTCCATTTCTTTTTGAGAAATTCGACGGATACCTTCGAAGTGTTTGGAATGCGTCAGTTGGTGTAAAATAGCTTCTACGATGATGACAGCACCGTCCACAATCAAACCAAAATCTAAAGCACCCATGCTCATCAGGTTTCCACCTACGCCAAACATATTCATCATGATGATGGCAAACAACAAGGATAATGGAATCACCGAAGCCACCAAAAACCCGGCTCTGATGTTTCCTAAAAAGAAAATCAGGACAAACAACACGATCAGCGCACCTTCGATGAGATTCGTTTTTACGGTATTGATGGCATTGTTGACCATTTTCGTGCGGTCTAAAAAAGGCTCGATAACGACTCCCTCGGGTAGCGTTTCCTGAATCTTTACAATTCGCTCTTTGACATCCTTGATAACTTGTGACGAATTGCCTCCTTTGAGCATCATCACAATGGCGGCTACCACCTCCTGTTCACCGTTATAGGTGACTGCGCCGTATCGTATGGCGGAGCCGAAACCTACTTTGGCAACATCTCTAATCAATACCGGGACACCATCAACGGTTTTCACAACGATGCTTTCCAAATCCTCCAGTTTTTTTGCTATGCCTTCACTTCGAATATAAAGCACGGTTGGGCCTTTTTCAATGTATGCGCCGCCGGTGTTTGCATTGTTTTGTTCCAAAGCGATGAAAACATCCGTGATGGTCAAATCAAAGGCTTTAAGTCGGTCCGGATTGACCGCAACTTCATATTGTTTCAGATTACCTCCGAAAGTAGAAACGTCGGCCACACCTTCCGTACCGATGAGTTGGCGTCGTACGATCCAATCTTGTATGGTGCGCAAATCGGCCAAGGAATACTTGCTTTCGTACCCTTTTTTGGCTTTGACTACATATTGATAAATTTCGCCCAATCCGGTGGTGACAGGTGCCATATAAGGCATTTCTGCCCCCATCGGAATGTTGGCCTGAATAATTTGCATGCGCTCACTGACTTGCTGCCTTGCCCAATAGACATCTACATCGTCGTTGAATACCAAAGTGACTAAGGATAGACCAAATCGGGAGAAACTTCTGATTTGTTTCAATCCGGGTATGTTGTTACTGGCTTGTTCGATTGGCGCAGTAATCAACAACTCGATATCGGTTGCGCCTAACGAGGGTGCCGAAGTTATGATTTGAACTTGATTGTCGGTGATGTCGGGTACAGCATCAATCGGGAGCTTGGTTGCTTCATAAATTCCGTACAGTATCAAGCCAAGTGTCAACAAACCGATGACAAGTTTGTTTTTTATGGAAAACTGAATGATTTGATTTAACATTTTTAAGTTTTTAGGCCTGCTTATCGATTAAATCGACAAACTTAGTTATGTAATAAATGAGGAAATTTCACGGTTTGATTATAAGACTGCTTCGGATGAATTTCGTTCAAAACCGGATGCATAAAAATAATCAATAATAACCTGATTGGTATATTATTAAACTCGTAAAAGTGTGTAACTAATGCGAATTAAGGGTTGAATCTATAATGAATTGATTTATAAACAAAACCTAACAGGTTTTAAAAACCTGTTAGGTTTATTCCTCTAATTATAAAGGAAATTTTTCAAACCTTAATTCACATAACTAACTTAAATACTTAGGCGGTTGCCATATTTCAGACAAATAAGAAGTTGGGATGTTAGAAAATTTGTAGAAATTAAAATCACGTTTTGAATATCTAACCGACTTGATAAAAATGTATTCGAAAGATGGATTCAATAAAACAACGGAAAAAGTTGGGCTGACATCGTGCGATTTGAACGGCAATTCCATATCTCGGTCGTAGTCATCATCCTTCACATTTCCTGAAAAATAGTGAATGGTAACAAATTGAGAGAGATTAATACCTTCATTTTCAGATTGATGCTCGATAAAATGATTGACAAAGACACCTATTTTTATCAATTCACAAAACGAGATGCTTGCAAAAAGATAAATGGTTAGTAGAAAAATGGAAGCTAATTTTTTCACGAGGCAAATGTAAATTTAATTTACGAATATCCCTTGTTTTGAAGCGACTTAACATTTAATTTAATGAAATTTTAATTCAAATTCTCCGCACGCTGGGGATTGGAGAATTTGAATTTTAAATTTATAAACTCGCTCTAACCGAAAAGATAAAATTGAGTCCGGCGGCCGTAATTCCGGATGAATACGGTCTGTATCTGCGGTCTGTCAGGTTTTCAACATCCGCAGAAACCGACAAGTTTTTGTTGAACCGGTATTGCGTTCTGAGATTGAGCGTGTGCCAACTCGGCGCAAAAGGGTTTCCGTTTTCATCCTTATCATACAAATAAGGTTTTTCAATTTCGGAAGGTGCAAGGTTGTTAAACGAAACTTCGGCATTGTAAATCCCGTAAAAATCAGCTTTGAAATTGCCGATTTGATAAATGAGATGTGCATCACCGAAAAACGGAGCCGCGTGCCGAAGGGGTGCTTTGCTGCCATCATCCAATTCTTCATCGCCTTCCTGATAATTTCCGTTGGCGGTAAAAGAAATGTTGTGAGTCAAACGTGCATCAACACCAAATTCCAATCCATACACATAGGCTTTTGCTGCATTTTGAATCGCTTGTACGTTGCTTTCTTCGCCGTCAAAAATGATGGTATTGGAGCCGTTAAAGGTGAAATCGCGCCGCACCAAAGCGTCTTGCAATCGGGTGTAATAACCGGTCACATCCAAAGTCAGAAAACCGCCAATTTTTTTGATGACACCCAATTCGTAGTTCCACGCGTATTCGGGATCCAAATCGGGATTGGGAACCACCAAAGAACCGGGTTCGGAATCAAAAATCTTACCGACATCATCGATGTTGGGTGCGCGAAATCCGGTAGAGCCATTCAGGTTGATTTGCCAAGTCTGCTCGGGAATCCAGGAAAGGCCGACACTTCCGGTAAGCGCGCCATTGTCGATGCGAATTTTCTTGAACGGAAAAGGGATGAATGTATCGACCAAATCAGCTTGGATGGACACAAAATTGTACCGCAAACCCGACTGAAAAGTTAGTTTCGGACTGATTTCCCAAGAAAAACCGGTGTAAGCGGCAACCGACTGCCAAGAAGAGCCGTCGGGATAACGCGTTTGATCGGCTTGTCGTTCTCGGGTGTCGATGTTTTCTTTAAATGAATTGGATTCCACGTGATTCAACACATATTCGACGCCGTAATTGAAATTTTTGGTGGCATCCAATTTCTTTGTAAAATCTGCATTGACAGCATAGGCATCTACTTTTTCGGAAGTGTTATTTCTATCAACTTTGTTTAAATCGCGATCGTGACGACTTTCCTCAAACTTTTGATAAGAAAAAATGATTTTGTATTTGTCATACCATTTTGAATCTGCGCTATGCGAGAGACTTAGCGAAGAAAGCAACCACTGCTGCGGGCCGTAATACCACTCGGCAGATCGAAGATTGTTTCCTCGCGGACGCAACAAGCGGTCGAATCTGGAATATTGTGACGTTGAAGAAAAATAGAAGGAGCCGTCTATTTGCCATGCTTCAGAAGGTTTGAAACTCACTTTCTGCATCCAATTGTTTTGGCTGTAGCCGGAAGGCACTTGCTTGCGTGGGTCGTCATTGGTCAACTGCACATCTTCGCCGTTGATTCGCTTGACGTACCGATCTCTCAAAAAAGCAGTCGGACCGTGCGTTCCCATGCGCAAATCGCCAAAATCCGAATAGGTGAAACTGCTTTGGAAAGCCCATTTTTTAAAGCCTAAACCAAAATCCAAATGACCGGTTTGTTCGTCGTTGGCTGTGGAAGTTCGCAACAGTGAATTGGCAGAAAAATAGGCATCATCGCCAGTTGAAAACACGGGTTGAAGTGTGTAAAAATTCATCACACCGCCAATGGCATCGCTGCCGTAAATCACCGATGCAGGGCCAAAAATAACTTCGGTTTTACCCACGGCAAGTGGATCAACCGAGATGACATTTTGCAAGTTTCCACCTCTGAAGATAGCCGAATTCATCCGTACACCATCGACCGTCATCAAAACCCGGTTGGTGGAAAACCCTCTGATCATCGGACTTCCGCCACCCAACTGGCTTTTTTGAACAAACACTTTTCCCGAAGCACCCAACAAATCTGCTGCGGTTTGCGGGTTTTGGAAGTAAGTATCCTCGTTGGAAATTGTGGCAATTTTTACCGGAAGATTTCTTCGATTTTGCTCCCATCGCGAAGCAGAAACCACTACTTCATCCAAAGGTGAAGTAGAAGGCTCCAACGCAACCAAAAACTGAGCGTCTTCCAGCGATTGATAACTGAATTTTTGGGGCTGATAACCCACCATGCGAACGATGATAACTTCTAAATTTTTAAAAGCTGATAAATTCGCTTGTCCTTTCGAGTTTGTCAGTGCGTAAATGGAAGAGTTTTCCCCGTAAACACTCACCCACTCCAATGGTTGTTCGGTTTTTGCATCGCGAACGGTGAGGGTTTGTGCAAAACATACAGATACATACAAAGTCATGAGCAACAAGCTCAAGACATAATTTTTTTTCATTGTATTGAATTTGAATTTTTTTAATAAAGATTTGGATTGAAAAAATCAATCCGGAAAAAATTCAAATTCGTATGGGAGGCGGTGTCGGCGGGCTGTTTTTTAATGAAGCGTAAGTATTGTTTTTGGGGTTGAATTTATTGGCGACTTTTAAGTTTAATAGATTGAATTCAAATATATTATAATTTATTACATAAAATAAATTTACATATTGATTGTAGGCAGAAGCTGTTCTGTTTTGGGGTGCTTCTTGTTGCCAGAGATTGGTGAAATAGGCTTCTTTTTTCTCCATTAATTTTGTTTCCTGCTCGTCTCTAATGCACCAATACCAGGTTTCATTTTCGTGGACTTCGCGTTTTACCACATCATACATGATTCCGCGATAGCGAAATTCGCGGCTGTGAAATCGTTTGAAAACGTTTTTATCTTGTTCCGTTTCAAAAGAAATTTTCAATAAGTCTAATTGTGCATCCGAATGGGTTGTCAAAATTTTTTGCATGGCAACTTCTTTCAATTGATGTTCTTTGATTTGGAAATACGTAAAAAACAAGCCATGCGGCAAGATGATTAAAACCATCAAACCGATTGAAATAGCTGTTAAATAGTTGTTTTTAAACGTTGACAAAATCTGTTCGCGTAGTATATAGTTGGTAAATTTATGAAATTTGATGGAAATGTTAACTTGAAGAGTGTAATCTTTATATTTCAATGAATTTTAATTGTATTTCAACCCTTGATTTGCATTAGGTATTAAAAACCAATCGCAAATGAAATTCCCTATTCCTGATAAAACCATCAAAAAAAAAATTGCATCTTCCCAATTAGCAACCAAAGTCAATAGACTATAGAAAAATCACAAAAATAAACATCTCCAAAACGAATATAAAAAGGGTTTAAATGCCTAAATTTGCAATCCTAAAAAAATACATTTTTTCGGAATTATTCAATGTTAAAATTATTACTTCACTAAATGAAGAAAAAAAAATCTATTCGATTTCAATCACATCCTTGGCACGGCATTCACATAGGCGAAAACGCACCCGAAATAGTCAAATCATTTATTGAGATGACACCTTCGGACACCGTAAAATATGAAATCGACAAAGAGTCCGGTTTTTTAAAAGTTGACAGACCCCAAAAATTTTCAAACATTGTTCCCGCACTTTACGGCTTTATCCCGCAAACTTTTTGTGCGGAATCGGTGGCAGAATATTGCATGGTAAAAACCGGAAAAACAGGTATTGTAGGCGATGGCGACCCGTTGGATATTTGCGTGTTGACCGAAAGAGAAATCACGCATGGCAACATCATCGTTCCGGCTATGCCGATTGGCGGTTTCCGCATGATAGACAACGGCGAGGCAGACGATAAAATCATTGCAATTCTCAAAGGCGATGAAGTTTACGGTGCTTGGGATGAATTGTCCAAATGTCCGGAGTCTTTGATTAAGCGATTAAAACACTACTTTTTGACCTATAAAGGCATGCCCGGAGATTCGCCCAATCAGGTAGAAATTACCCATGTTTATAGCAAAGCGGAAGCCTTAGAAGTGATTCGAGCCAGTCAGAAAGATTATATAGATCATTACGGCGAATAAGACAGCGCTATTTGACCCAAATTCCCCTGAGAAATGCACCAAAAACAGCGGCCGCAATGACAATCAGGATGGACACATAACCAAATCCCGCCAAGACAAACAACGGTCCCGGGCAAGCACCAATCAGTGCCCAACCCAATCCGAAGATGATGCCACCAATGAGGTTTCTGGAATATTGTTTGGGTTTGGATTCTATAACAATGGGTTGACCTTCAAAATTCTTGATGTTTTTCTTTTTGATGATTTGCAAGGCAATGACACCCAACAAGACTGCGGAGCCAATCACGCCGTACATGTGAAAAGATTCAAAACGAAACATTTCCACGATTCTGTACCAAGACACGATTTCGGCTTTGGCCAATATGATACCAAATCCGATACCGATGAGTAAAAATTTAATGAGTTTCATTGTTGTAAATTTTTATAGTGGGAAAATCAGTGGAAAAAGAAAATGCACCATTACCAAGCCACCGATAAAAAACCCGATGACGGCAACCAAGGATGGGAGTTGCAGATTGCTCAACCCGCTGATGGCATGACCGGAGGTGCAACCCCCTGCGTAGCGCGTTCCAAAACCTACCAGCAAACCGCCCAATATCAATACAAACAACACTTTGGGATTGGACAGCGAATCCAAAGCAAAAATTTCTTCGGGGAGAAACATTCCGCCCGCGTTTTCAAATCCTATACTGGACAGCCAAGCTTTTGTCTCAGCCGAAATGTGTGAAGTTTCATCAGTCATAAGAAATTGCCGGCTGATAAATCCACCGAGCAAAGCGCCTAAAATAAAGACCAAATTCCACTTTTGGGTTTTCCAATCGGTTTTAAAATAATCGTTGATTTTTCCGGCTCCCAATATGCTGCACGCAGTTTCTAAGTTGGAGGAAACGCCAAATCTTTTGCCAAATAAAATCAAAAAAACCATCACCAAAGCGATGACAGGTCCGGCAACATACCAAGACCAAAAAGAGAAAAGTACTTCCATGAATTTTTTATTTACGAAAGTACTTTATCAAAATCTCAAAAGCAATAACAATATGAAAACAAAATGTTTTAAAAATAACTTTTTGAGAGGAGGTAAAATATTGTTAATTTTTAACGCCAAGTTTGGTTAGAATATCTTCCATTAAGCACCATTTGGTAAAGGAAGATTGCAACAAATTGGCACCGACAAAAGCAGTAAACCACAACCAATTTAGGTTGACATAGACAGCCAACAAAAGGCTGATAAGTATAAAACATCCTGCGATGGCTCGAACAATTCTGTTTTTCATGATTTTTAAGATTAAATGATTATGTTTTTTTTTGTTTTTAAATATTGTCTTCCCATTTATGTCTTTCTACGATGTAGTATATCAGCGGAATAACAATCAGAGTCAGCAGGGTGGACACGACGGCACCGGCTACCAACGATATGGCCAAACCCTGAAAAATGGGGTCAAATAAAATGATGGAAGCGCCAATCACAACCGCTCCGGTAGTCAGCAAAATGGGCGTTGTCCGCACCGCACCGGCATCGATGATGGCTTGTTTTATCGGAACTCTGTCATTCAACCTGATTTCGATAAAGTCAATTAACAGTACCGAATTGCGCACCATGACACCTGCTAAGGCTATCATCCCGATAAAAGAAGTGGCAGTAAAGAACGCACCCAGCAACCAATGTCCCAAAACTATCCCAATCAAGGACAGCGGAATAGCTATCATCATCACCAAGGGCGTTTTGAAGTTTTGAAACCAGCCAACAATCAACATATAAATGATGATGATGACCACCAAGAAGGCAATTCCCAGATCGCGGAAAACCTCTAAAGTAATCTGCCACTCGCCATCCCATTTGACGGTGAAATTGCTTTCGTCTGATGGTTGATCTAAATACAATTCGTTGATTTGATAGCCTTTAGGCAAACTTATCTTTTGAAGTTTTTCATTCATCCCGAGTATGGCATAGACCGGACTTTCTAAGACTCCTGCCATGTCTGCCAATACATACACAATGCGTTTTTGGTCTTTCCGATAGATGGTTTTTTGGAGCGTATCTGTTTTCACGGTTACCAAATCGCTTATCGGAATGACATTTCCTTGCCGGGTTTTAATTTTCAGATTTTGAATGGCTTGTAAATCTACCTTGTCTTTGTCATCCAACGACAACACGATACCAATGTGATCGCTGGATTGTTCATCATATAAATTTGAAACCGGATATTCTTGCAAAACGAGGGTAAGATTCTGCACGATTTGCTGTGGCAAGACCCCGTTTAGCATTGCCTTTTCTTTGTCTATTTCCAATTGATATTCGGTCTGATTGTCCTCCACCATCCAATCGACATCTACTACGTCGGTGGTGTTTTCGAGTATGGTTTTTATCTGTTTGGCAACTTTTATTTGTTCTGAATAATTCGGCCCATAAATCTCGGCGACCAAGGTCGATAAGACCGGCGGTCCGGGTGGAACTTCAATTATTTTGACGTTTGCGTTGTGTTTTTTGGCAATTTTCTGAATCTCGGGGCGTACTTTTTTGGCGATGTCGTGGCTTTGCAAATTTCGGTCTGCTTTGTGTAACAAATTCACTTGAATGTCAGCCATGTTACTGCCGCCACGCAAATCGTAATGCCGTACCAAACCATTGAATGTAATGGGCGCAGATGTTCCAATATAATTTTGATAATCAACTACTTCCGGAATTGTTGAAAGGTATAGTGCAATCTCTTTAGTGACAACGGCCGTTCGTTCTAAGGTGGTTCCTTCGGGCATATCTATGACCACCTGAAATTCATTTTTATTATCAAAAGGAAGCATTTTCACAGCCACCGATTCAGTAAAAAACATCAAAATGGAACCCATCAGCAAAAAACCCGTGATGCCGAGCATGATCCAACGTTTTTTAGAATGATCTAAAAAAGGTTTCTCTATTTTACTGTACAGTTTGTAGATTCGACCGCTTTTAAAATCAGCTACTTCTGCATGTTTGTCATCATTTTTTTCTTGCAAAAGATGATATGCCAAATAAGGGGTAACCGTCAGTGCCACAAATAATGACAGTATCATGGCAATGGATGCGCCCACCGGCATCGGACTCATGTAAGGACCCATCATTCCGGATACGAACGCCATCGGAAGGATGGCGGCAATCACCGTAAAAGTGGCCAAAATAGTCGGGTTTCCAACTTCGTTGATGGCATAAATAGCGGCTTGTTTGAACGGCAATCGCTTCATCTTGAAGTGCCGGTGCATATTTTCGGCGATGATGATGCTGTCGTCAACCACGATACCGACCACAAAAACGAGTGCGAAAAGTGTAATTCGATTAAGCGTATATCCCAACAAATAATAGCTAAAAAGTGTCAAAGCGAACGTAAGCGGTACCGAAAAAAACACGACCAACCCGCCGCGCCAACCCATTGCCAGCATTACCAAGACAGTGACAGCCAATATGGCAATTCCAAGATGTAACAGCAATTCGCCCACCTTGTCCGAAGCAGTTTCCCCATAATTACGGGTGATGTTTACGTGAACATCATTCGGGATAAGGTTTTCCTTTAATTGATCGATTTTGATGAGTATTTTTTCAGAAATTTTCATGGCATCGGCTCCTTTTACCTTCGCGATGGAAAGGGTTACCGCGGGATATTCGGAAGGATGATTTTTGGAGGCATCATTGTCTTTTCCAAACCCAAAGGCCACATAGTTTTTGGGTGTTGACGGACCATCTTGGATAGTGGCGACTTGCTTCAAATAGATCGGCATGTTTTTGCTCACACCGACAATCAGATTTTCAACATCTTCGGCTGTTTCTAAAAATTGCCCGGTAGTTATAAGGTATTCGGTATCGTGGTTTACAAAGCTTCCCGATTGCGAACGGTTGTTGTTGGCTTGAATCATTTGAATGATTTCCAAAGCATCCACCTTGCTTTCGGCCATTTTGTCTTTGTCTAAAACCACTTTCAAAACACGGTTTCGCCCGCCGATTTCTTTGGTATTGGCAACATCTTTTATCTTTTCAATTTCAGAAATAACCTCTTCCGCTATTTGCCTGATTTCGAAATCGTCATACTTTTCGCTCCATAGGGTCAACCCCAACATGGGCACATCATCAATCGAACGGGTTTTTACCATCGGTTTTGATATGCCTTTGGGAAACATGCCTTCGTGTTTCATCAATTCGTCATACAACTTGACATAAGACCGCTCGGAATCTTCTCCTACATAAAACTGAACAATTATCATAGCTTGGCCGTTCATCGCCATGCTGTGCAAATGTTCTACGCCTTTGATGTTAGACAGTATTTTTTCCAAAGGTTTGACAACGCGGTTTTCCACTTCCAAAGGACTTGCTCCGGGATAACTCACCATGATGTCTGCCATCGGTACATTGATTTGCGGCTCTTCTTCCCGTGGAATGAGAAAAGAGCTATAAACGCCGATTCCCATCAAAGCAACCATCAACAAAATGGTCAATTTCGAGTGAATAAAAAACCCTGCTATTTTTCCTGAAATGCCTTCTTGCATCTTAAAGTTGTTTAAAGTTTGATGTTTAAAAGTTTAAAGTTTTTGGTTGCTGAAAACTTAAAAAGTGATCTTATTGAATACGTATTTTGACACCGTTGTACAATTTCCCTTCAGATGAAATAATGTAAGTTTCGCCAACCGAAAGACCTGACAAAACCTCCATTTGATTGCCGTAAACATTTCCCACACGCAACCATCTTAAGATGGCGGTGTTGTCGTTTCCAACGGTATAGATGCCGGTTAACTGTCCTTGTCTCACCAGCGCATTTTCGGGTACTAAGATCTTAATTGTTTGCTTGTTATCGGTTTGATGGGTCAAAGGAAATTGCACGTTGACAAACATCCCGGAGCGGATTTCTGCATCCATCTTGTCTAAAGAAATTTTCACCAAATATTGACCGCCGGTATTTTTGGCAGATTGGCTTACTTCCGATACCTTTCCGGTCATTTCTTTGTTCAATGATTTGATGAGCACAGCGGCGTTCATTCCCTTTTTGATATTCGAAATATCTTCCTCGGAAACCATGGCGGCTACTTGCATTTTTGACATGCCTTCCATGCTGATTAATGGCATTCCGGGCGTGGCCATATCTCCGTCTTTTACAAAAGTTTGGGTAATTACGCCCGAAAACGGTGCCGTAATATTTGCATAAGTGAATTGTGCCACAACCTCATTTTTCATTTGTTTGGCACTTTCCAAACCGGCTTTTGCCATTTCAAAACGAGCCGTCTTGTCGTCTAATTCTTTTTGAGAAGCACTTTGTTGCTGAAACAAGTTCACAAATCTGTCGTAATCTTTTTTAGCGTTGTTGTAGCTTGCTGTTGCCTGCAAAACGCCGGCTTCTGCTTGGGCTTTTTTGGCTTGTAAATCGGCGTTGTTGATGCTTACCAACAGTTGGCCTTTCTTTACTTGTTGTCCGGTTTTTACGTGAATTTTATGGACGTAGCCCATCATCCGGGTACTGATTTCCGCGCTGTTTTCCGATTCGATTTTTCCGCTGGCAGTTATAAAGGCAGCCGTGTTGCCGGACGTAACTTTGCTTACTGTTACCAAAACAGGCTTAATATTTTCCGGTTTTTTTGGGTCATCAGCGCAAGAAAACAAGAAAACTAAGACGAAAGCATAAGGCAGTATATTTTTCATAATGTTTTAGTTCGTTAAAAATTTTAGGTTAGCACAAGCAAAATTGTATTCGAATATGGATTGATAATAAGCCAATTGCGATTGTGCATACTGTGATTCGGATTGCAAGACATCGGAAGTTTTTTCCAATCCTTCGCGGAATCGGTCGGTGCGAATACGCAAGGCTTCTTCCGATTGTTTGCGTGCAGTTGCGGCGCGTTGTAACTTGTTTTGCGCATCCTGTACGGCTCGCTTGGCCTTGTTCAATTCTATTTTACTTTTTGACACGTATTGCTCGTATTGCAAGACAGATTTATCGTACTCGGCTTTGCTTTTTTGGGTTTTTCCAAAGCGTTTGCTTCCTTGCAGTATGTCCCATTTCAGTTGTGCACCTACAAAATAACTGTTCGATGCGCCCTGAAAAAGTTGGTTGTCAAACAGTTCATAATTCCCAAAAGCGTTGAGTGTCGGTAAAAATGACATTTTATCGGACTGGTTTATTTTTTTATACGCTAAGCTGGCTGTTTCTAATGCTTTGATATCCGGTCGATTGGTGGAAATACTTTCAAAATCTGACAAGGAAATAGGTGTGATTTCGAGTTCGTCATTCGGAATTAAAATCTTGTCGTCGGATTCGTTCATCAGAAACTTCAGATAATCAGACACGTTTTTCAACTGGCTGTTGGCTTGGTCCAACTGGTTTTCTATTTCGTTAAGCCTTACTTCCACATCCAACACATCTGCATGGAGCAACATTCCCTGATCAAAATATCGCTGCGCCGTTTTTTGATTTTCCAAAGCGGTTACTTTTGCTTTTTCCAATACGAAAACGGCTTTGTAGGCCAATTGCAACGTCATATAGGTTTTTTCGGCTTCCAATTGCAAAGTGTTTTTTTGATAATCACTTTGAAATTCAGACGCTTGTAGTTTCATTTGTGCTGCACCGCGTTGATAAAAGCCATCCATATTGATGAGCGGTTGTTCAAATTGAATGTTGGTGGTAAAATTTTCTATAGATTCCGGGTTGTTGAGTTTGTTCACGTCAAAATCAGCTTCGGAAAACACGCCTTGGTTGAGTTTAGATCCGAAGGCAAACACCGGGTTGTTGGTCGAAAAAGCCGTGTGGGAAACAGAAATATTGGGTAAGAATACGGCATTCGTCTGCCGATAATCGCCTTTGGCTTCCAAGATGGTTTGTTCGGATATTTTTATGGAACTGTTTTCCGCTTGCACCTTAGCCAAAACATCTTCCTTTGATATAGGAAAAGTCTGCTGAGCTTCTGAGAGCATGGAAACAGCGGATAATAATATGCTTAAAAACAGGGTCTTTTTCATCTGCCTATTTATTTTAGGCAAAATTACAACCGCTTGTTTGTTAGCTTAGTAACCAATGTTACCGAGCAAGGCAGATGAAATGCGTAACTAAAAGAACGAATTTACTTATAATTTAACGCCATAAGCCAAGTCGCCCGCGTCGCCCAATCCGGGAATAATGTAGCCACGGCTGTTGAGTTTCTCGTCGATGGTGGCAATCCACAGATGTGTGTTTTCGGGAAATTTATCTTTGATATATTCTACACCTTCTTTAGAGCCAATCACCGATACGATGTGAATTTGCCTGGGCATCCCGTGTTTTTTGAGGACTTCAAAGGTGTTTTCCAAAGTTCTGCCGGTGGCCAACATCGGATCGCACAGGATCAACGTTTTGTTTTCGAGTGCCGGTGAAGCCCAATATTTCACGATCACTTCAAAATCATCGCCTTCGTTCGGGTGATGTCTGTATGCGGAAATAAACGCGTTTTCGGCATGGTCGAAATAGTTCAAAAGTCCATGATGCAATGGAAGACCGGCACGTAAAATCGAACACAACACCAATTCATCGACAGGAAGATTTATTTCTTTGACACCCAAAGGTGTGGTCACGTTTTTGAGTTCATAATGTAGAGTTTTACTCAATTCATAAGCCAAAACTTCACCGATGCGTTCGATATTTCTTCGAAAACGCATGGCATCTTTTTGGATATTTTGATCTCTCAATTCAGCTATAAATTTGTTTAACAGCGAATTAGAATCATCGAGGGTATGAATTTGCATGGAAAAATATTTGGTAATAAAAGTACGATATTAAATAAAGTTTTTTGGTTCTCTAAAAATGAAAAAAAATATTTTTGAAATACAATTAGTTTATGATGTTTAAAATGTATTATTTAGACTTAAAATTTTAAGCTGTCAATTATGAGCGACCCATTAAAATCACAAACACCGCTAAGAATCAGATTTGAGAAGCAGGTGTCTCAACCGGTTGAATTGCTCATCAAAAAATTTAAAAATGCGAAAGAAAAAGTAAAACCTAAGTTTCAAATCAAGCAGATAGACAAGCATGTTTGGGTTTCGATGGGTCAAGTAGACAGAAAATATTATTCACCTCACTTGCATTTGGAATTTGAAGAAACCGAGGAAAAAGGTACGCATATTCGCTGTTTGTTCGGTCCGGAATCGGGTTTATGGACGATGTTTATGTTTTTCCATTTCGCCGTTGCCGGAATTTTCATCATGTTTCTCACTTTCGCTTACTCCAATTGGGCGATGGGACATTCTTTCACTTTGGATATGGCTGTTATGCTGCTGATGGTTATTGCCTGGTTTTTGCTCTATTTCTTTGCAAGGCTCAATCGCCGTCGCGGATTGCCGCAGGCCAAAGAAATTGAAAAACTGGTAGAGCAGATTATCGAGGAATGACGCAATGTTTAGAATTTGTTAGAACAAAAAAATAAAACATTAAATTACCTTCGTAATCTAAAACACTTAGTTATGGTTATGACAATAGAACATGATGCTACAAAAAAAAGCATCAGAAATGTATTGAAAAATATAACATAAAAGCTAACACCCAAAGGAGTTGATGTTTATAAATATGTCGGGAAAATTAACTTAAAAAATGATGCATTAAACACACAAAAAGAACTTCGCAATGTTTTGTAATAAGCTGTATTTATAAGTTATGCCTAAAAACCCGATATGCATATTTAAACTTGATTAAAAAAACAATCTTGACTCCGAAAAAAAATATAAGAAAGAAGTTAAACTGGGATTATTTGCGTATTTTTGTTGCTTAAAGTCAGCATGACAATGATAAAAAAAGGAATACTAAATCAACTTATACTGGCTCACGACTTGACAAGTCTTGAGAGGCATTTGATATATTCCTACTTGACAAACAACAAAATAGATTATACTAAAAACTCAATACTGACGGACTATTTCAAGGACTTTGAGCAAATATCACAACTTTATTTCGACACTTCGGCACTTCCTATTTCGACAATTAAGGAACTTGAAAATTACCTTGAACTTATCATACCTGTAACAGACCGAAAGTTTAATGGTGCTTTTTTTACACCCGACTACATTATTGACTTCATAATAAACGAAGTTCAACCACAGGAGAAACATAAAAACCTTGATCCAAGCTGCGGTTGTGGTGCTTTTTTAGTTGGCTTGACAGACTATTACAAAAGGACTTTCAATAAACCAATTAAAAAAATTATTCAAGAAAACATTTACGGTTCGGACATACTTGAATACAACATTCACAGAGCCAAACTTATATTGACAATTTACGCTTTACAAAATGGAGAACAGATTGCTGACAGCGATTTCAACCTTTACCACCAAGACAGTTTAAAAGCAAATTGGGAACATCAGTTTGATAATATTGTAGGTAATCCACCTTATGTAAAATTTCAAGACTTAACAGACGAAAACAGAACCTACTTAGCCAAACATTGGACAACGGTTGAAGGCGGAACTTTCAACTTGTATTTTGCTTTTTTTGAACTTGGTTACAAATTATTAAAACCTACTGGAAAACTTGGCTACATAACACCTAACAACTATTTTACTTCACTTGCAGGGGAAGCAATCCGCAAATATTTTCAAGACAAAAAATGTGTTTCAAGGATTATTGATTTTAGCCACAAAAAAGTTTTTGATGCTCAAACTTATACCGCACTTACGTTTTTAAACAAACAAGAAAACGAAGCAATTACGTTTGACAGAATTAAGGACGGATACAGCCCCGAAGAGTTTTTACCAAACGCTAACGGTTCTCCAAATTATTTAAAAGACCTAAATTTTAAAAAGTGGCGACTACTAAAAACAGACGAACAACAAAACATCAAAACAATAGAAACAATTGGCAAGCCAATTGGTATGTTGTTTGACATTTGCGTAGGTATTGCAACGCTAAAGGACGAAATATTTTTTATTGATGGCACTAAAACAAAAAATGATTACTACATAAAAACTACTTCCAACGGAACATTTGAAATTGAAAAAGGAGCGGTAAAACCAGTTTACAAAATTTCCGATTTCAAAACACAAGAAGAAGCCGAGAAAAATACAAGGAAAATCATTTTTCCATACATCATTAAAAAAGGAATTGCTACCGCAATTCCTGAAAATGATTTTAAAAATAAATTCCCAAAATGCTATGCTTATTTTTTGACAGAAAAAGAAAATTTATTAGCTAGAGATAAAGGGAAAGTAAACTTTGAACCTTTCTTTGTTTGGGGCAGAACACAAGGACTTACAAGAACTGGAAAGAAAATTTTAAATCCTACATTTAGCCTACACCCAAGATTTTTATTAGTTGAAGAACACGAAGCTTTTTTTACAAATGGTTACGGACTTTTCTTTCGTGAACCCGAAATACAAGGTTTATTTAATGAGCCTGTTAATCCAATAAGTAAATTGGAAAACATAGATGTTGTTCAGAAAATTTTGAACTCTTGCGTAATGGATTATTATGTAACAAAAACAAGTGTTGCAATTGAAGGCGGTTATCCTTGCTATCAAAAAAACTTCATTGAAAAGTTTACAATTCCAGAATTAACAGAGGAAGAAGTTGAATTGATTAGGAATTTAAAAGACCCAGTAGAAATTGATGAATTTTTGATTGGCAAGTATCATTTAAACTTACCTGTTCCAAATCTTTTAGTATAAATTTTCAGCAAGTCTTCTGCAAAACTCGGAAAATTCAAGTTTTTTATTGTAGCAATAGAATTTTCGGGAAGCAAATTATCATTTTTCAATTCTTCATCAGTATTGTAAACCTTAGGAATTTTCTTGCTAAAATCTACAATCAGCAAACAAACTCTTTCGTATTTGAAATGGTCATCAGTTATTGATTTACGGTTATTGACAGCAGCAAATGAAAGCAAATACTTTTCAATATGTTTGGCAACACCTTTTACATTTTTGTATTTGATTTCCTTATTGTTCGCACCATTACTAACATATTCATTAACAGCTATCATATAAAATTCACCCAAAACCATTTTAGGGCAACGCAAATGTAAATTCAATGCTTCTGCAAATGTTCTTTCATAAAGCGTGTCGAAATTTTTAGACGAACTACTCAACTGACTACGAACATTGATTGACAACGTTTTTTCTGTAAAATCAAAACCGAATTTGTCTTCTTGACCGTAAAGAATGCCTTGAAAATTCAGCGTTTCCTTTTTAGGTTTTGCATTGTTCGGCACAATACAAATATCCTGGTCTTTCTTTTTGAAAAACCCGGCCAACGACAGTTCACCGTGCGACTGACTAATAGGAGGATTTAATAAATCGGGGTTTACCTTATTTCGTAATAATTCGGACTTTACAACCTCGTGCAACAATTTGATAGGCTTTTGACTTCTGATAAGATTATTTTTACCTTCAGTTCCGTTGCTTTTAATTGCAGCCTCAATGGACTTCTTAATTTTGTTTAGTGCGTTTTGCAGCGTTATCAAATTCGACATTGTTAAAAAATTCTTTTAGAGTTATGCCAAGTGCCGTGGCGATTTTTTCGATGTTTACAATAGAAATATTCCGTTGACCATTCTCGACACTTGCGATATAGCTTCTATCCAAGTCAGCAGTATAAGACAAATCTTTCTGCGACAAAGTTGCTGTTTCACGGAGTTCCTTAATTCGTTGACCTATTTTCACTTTTACATCCATGAAGTAAAAGTGCGAATATGTTGACTATAAATCAAAGACTATGAGTAACAATTGAAAGTATTATTATCTCTGCAAGACGAAGTGCAAATTAAGAAAAATGAAATATTGAACGACAGAAAAACAAAGCACGAAACGCTAACAAGTTGTATAAAACCAATATCAACCTTATTGCATTACAACAAAAGAAGAGATAATCATAAAGGAATTTGTGTCACATTGCAAAACTACAACGCATCAGTTAAATCTATCTGCGCAAATAATATTTGAAAAATGGCACAACGCTGATAGAATCTCCCTTGCGAAGATTGTTGTTCATTTTGTATCTTCGCGTAAGATTTTTACTTACTTCCACCATGAAATTCAATGCGTTTATAGATTCCCATTTGACAGACTTTGTACAAACGATTATTCTTATCGTTATTTTTCTGATTATCCGATACGTCTTACTGAAATTGGTGCGAAGATTTAGTCTGGTGACGGATGTTTTGGAAAACCGTACAAAGCTTATTATCAGATATATAAATGTAACGCTTGTCATTTTATTCATTCTTTTCAGCCTGTTCGTTTGGGGGGTTGATTTCAGAGAAGTATCCATTGTTTTTTCTTCTGTTTTTGCCATCATCGGCGTGGCGATGTTCGCGCAGTGGTCAATTTTGAGCAACATCACAGCAGGCGTAATTTTGTTTTTTACATTTCCTTTTAAAATTGGCGATCGGATACGTGTACTCGATAAAGATTTTTTGTTGGATTTGACCATTTTAGACATCAAGGCTTTTTATTTATTGTTAGAAAACGATGAGGGTGAGAACATTACCTATCCCAACAATTTACTTCTGCAAAAAGGCGTAATCATTCTCAACCAAAAGGATTTGCACACCAAAGAAGACTTGTAAAAGTTAAAGAAAACCAAAAGATTCGGCAGGCTTTTTATTTTTTCTAAATTTGAAGAGTTTCAATTTAAAAAAATACACCATGGCTTGTCAAAAGAGGTTTTCATTTCTGTTGCTTATTGTTCCCATTTTTCTTTTTGCACAAAAACCTTCCAAGCCCACTTCCTCAGAAATTTTTCACCAGATTCAAAAACTTAATTTTATCGGTTCTGTTTTGTACATCGGTGCGCATCCCGATGATGAAAACACCCGGTTGATTTCCTATTTGGCTAATAATGTAAAGGCACAAACCACCTATTTGTCGATAACAAGAGGTGATGGCGGACAAAATTTGATTGGATCCGAATTAAGCGAGCTTTTGGGTGTTATCCGAACGCAGGAATTGCTGGGTGCAAGAAAAACAGACGGTGGCAATCAGCGATTTACGCGTGCAAACGATTTTGGTTTTTCAAAAAATCCGGATGAAACTTTCCGTATATGGGACAAACAGCAGGTTTTGGCA
>PHDQ01000163.1 GCA_002841025.1 Bacteroidetes bacterium HGW-Bacteroidetes-13
AAAGGTTTGAAGCAAAAAACACGCCACCATCGTTTCCGATGATGGCTTGGTTGGCATTGGTGGGATGAAAAACAAACGCGTGTTGGTCGGCATGTACGAGCGGAACAGTCAGGGTATTCAAGTTAGGGTTGTTTGACCATTTAGAAATCTGTGTCCAAGCAAAATTGTTGGTTGCGGGGTTGAACACACCGCTAAACAAATCTATCCCGCCTACATATACTTTGTTTTGATCGGTCGGGTCGGCTTCGATAACCAAATCGTAAAAAGATTGTCCACGCGTAAAATCGTTGGCAGGAATTCCATTGTCAGCATCATTGGGTAGTGTCGTTGCCAAAGTAAAAGTTGTACCGTTTTGGGATGAAAAAATACGTATGGGGACACCCGTTACATCTGGATTTAATCCTTGAGCCAGCACATAAACCCGATTGGCATCCGTGGCGGAAATTTCTATTTCTGTCCGATCGGAATTTGCCAGTTGGGTAACCTGTGTCCAAGTCGTTCCGTTGGTTGAGTTGAAAATTCGGCCGCCACCGGTGTTTGATAATCCGGGGGTTCGGATGGTACTCATCCAAAGTTTGTTGTCCGGGCCGATTTCAAAATCATTTGGAATAAAATAAAAAGTAAAACCAGAAAAAACAAACTGCATATTGGCAGACTCAATCCGATTCCAATTGGCACCGCCGTCTGCGCTTCTGTACAATCCTGCAGATTGTAATCCAAGAAAATTATTGGGGTTGCCCGCATCAGCAACTTTACTGGCACCAAAAACATGTGCGCCTACACCGATGAAAACCTCCGTGTTGCCACCGTTGTTCCAAGCGATGATGTCATTGATGTAAAATATTCCCGAAAGAAGCAAAGAACCTCCTGACAAGTCAGTTCCGCCCACTCCGGTTGTTGCCGTTGCTAAATTGATATTCAATTTTACCCATGAATTACCACCATTGGTCGATTTGTAAACTCCATTGCCCACGGCAGCACCAAAGGTATACTGTTCGCCGGTTCCCAAATACATGATTTGGGGATTGTTGGGGTCAACGGTAAAAGCAGAAACATTCAAATGTCCGGGTACGGAATTGACCAACGTCCAAGAAGAATTGGCGTTGGTAATGTCTTGATTCACCCAAAGTCCGCCGCTCACACCACCTGCAAATACGCGTTTGTGTGTGGCATCGTTCGGGTCGAAAACAAGCACCCTTGTCCGTCCGCCAATGTTGTTCGGTCCGCGATCAACCCATGGGTTGTCAACCGCACTGTCGCCGGGTGCTCTTTGTGGTCGCACGCCGGTCAGACTGTTTTGGGAAGCATAAATTTCGTCTTGCAATTGGTTGATTTTCTCAAGTGTTGGGTAGCCCAAAGCCGGGTTCATGGTCAATTCCCATAGTCTTTCGTAGTATGGGTTTGGCGGGAGCCCTCTGCCTTTCCGGTCTTTACGAGACAGATGAATTGAATTTCTAAAGGGGCTGTTTTTTAAGAATTCAGCGTGTTTAGCACGTAAAACTTCAGCTTCGGTAAGTTGTGGTTTTTCAATCTTCGTTTTTTGGTATAATGAGATAGAAAAATACAATCCCAAAACTAACAAAACAGACATCGACAGGTAAAGTAACTTTTTGTTCATAGCGTTATATTTTTAACAAAAATATTCAAATTTTATTAATTTTAATTTTTTTAACGAAATTAGCATTTCACAAGAAACAATAAAAACCATCTCACATGATTTTCGGATAGTCTAAAGTTTCTTCAAACTGATGGCTGCGCCTCCACCTTCTGCAAGATGTAAGTTAATTTTCGTAGCGCTGTCAACCGTCAACGTTTCAATTTCAATAGACGTAGGATTTTTATCCCAGTGCGCATTTTTACCGTCTTTATAAAGGGTTGCGGTATATTTTTGTCCAGCATCCAGGAAAGACAAGTCGAGGGTGAAAGTTCGGGTGTTTTCATCTGTAATGCTACCGACAAACCAGTTGCCTGTAACGCGCTCTTTGCGGGCTATGGTCACGTAGTCGCCCACTTCGCCATTGAGTACTTTGGTTTGTTCCCAATCGACTCCTACATCTTTGATAAACTGAAAAGGTTTGGGATTGGCTTCATAGTGTTCAACCAAATCAGCAGCCATCTGCACCGGGCTGTAAATAACTACATAAAGTGCCAACTGTTGCGCCAATGTAGTGTTGACTTGATTGTTTTTTTTGTATTCATCAAATTTGATGTTGAAAATTCCCGGCGTAAAATCAATCGGCCCGGCGAGCATGCGGGTAAATGCGATAATGGGTAAATGCTCCGGCGGATTTCCACCATCGGATGCCCAAGCATTAAATTCCTGACCGCGCAATCCTTCGCGGGCAATGGTGTTTGGGTAGGTTCTGCGCAATCCGGTCGCTTTGATGGGCTCATGGGCATTGACTGCAACTTGATATTGCGCTGCTTTGATGACGGTATTGTTGTAATGATTGACCATATACTGCCCGTGGTGATATTCGCCTTTGGGAAGTATCTTTCCCACATAGCCCGTTTTGACGGCGTGTATGCCCAAACTTTTCATCAGTGCAAAAGCAGTGTCTTGTTGTTTGGTATAGGTTTCGGTGGCGGCTGAGGTTTCGTGATGCATGATGAGTTCAACGCCTTTTTCTCTGCCATAACGCACAACTTCTTTCAAATCGTAATCGGGATAAGATGTGACAAAATCGAATACACCTTCGCGATCCTCAAAACCAATCCAGTGCTCCCAACCGGTGTTCCATCCTTCGACCAAAACGCCTTTGATGTTGTTTTTGGCTGAAAAATCAATGTATTTCTTGACGTTTTCGGTGGTAGCTCCGTGTTTTCCACTGGGTTTTGCATCGGTGGTAAAGGAGGTCATGTCTTGTACACCGCTGTAATCCCAAGTTGATTTTCCCAAGTGCATTTCCCACCAAACGCCAGTGTATTTCAGGGGTTTAAACCATGATACATCACCTATTTTGTTGGGTTCGTTCAGGTTGACAATCATTCGGGATTCGATTAAACCGCCTGCGTTATCAGAAATCTGTAGGGTTCGCCAAGGAGTCGTGAAGGGCAACTTTCGTTCAACTTTATAATCGCGATTTTCAGAACCGACCAGTACGCTTTTGAAGTTCAAATTTGCCGTATCGACTTTGAGTGTCATGTCGGCGTAATCTACCAAAGCTGCCTCGTGAAAACTCAGGTGAATGCCATCTTTTCCGACCAAGGTAACCGGTGTGTTCACCGCGTTTTCGGGAATATACGTTTGAGCCAAATCTTTGTGGTTGGCATATTGCAGCGCGTTGATTTTGGAAAGATTCGTAGTGCGGTACAAATGTTCGTAAATATCCCAATCGCCCGGAATCCAAAAAGTTTTGTAGTCTTCGGTCAAGTTAAACTGGGTGTTTTCTTCCGTAATCAAAGCAGTGTCAAAATTGGGTTGTTTCGGAAATTCATACCGAAAACCAATACCGTCGTCGTAAATTCTAAACACTATGTTGAGTTTTCTTTTTGGCGCGATGGTTTCTTGCAATTCAACGCGCAATTCGTTGTAGTGATTCACTACGTTTAATTGTTCACCCCAAGGCATTTGCCAGGTTTCGTTAAAAGAACTTGTGTCGGTTTTTACAATTCCCAGATTTTTGTCGAATGATGCGGCGTTTTTAAAATCAAATCCAAAAAAAGAAGTGTCGATGATGGTTTTGGTTTTATAAAAAACTTGATAGAACGGTTTTCCTTCCGCAGTCAACTGAAAAGAAACGCTTATGGCTTGATTTGGGGAGGCAACTTCGGCTTTTTTCACTTCGGGAGAAGAACAAGAAACCGCAAAAATTGATGCAAAAAGAAGTAAAAATAAATTTTTCATGATAATTGTATTTATGGGCCAAAACGGCAAAATATTTAAAAGGATGCATACAAATTTACCAAAATAAAAACAGTTTTAGCCTACTTCGATTTGTCCGCTGATTTTTTTGTGCAATAAAATGGCTTGACTATCGGTCAACATCGAGATATAACCACAAACATCCAACAATCGATCGTAAAGTGACGAATCTTGGTATTGAGCTAATTTTTCGGGCATATTTTTCAATACTATTTTGTCATAATGATTGAGCTTGTTTTCCATCTGATTGACGATTGATTGAACAAACACAGCCAACAGATCGTTGATGATTTTAAAGCCGGCAACTTCTTTTTCGAGTACTTCTCTGCTTTGATAAATTTTGTGGATGCTCAAATTGATAATGTCATTCATCTGAGCTTTAAAAATAGATTTATCCAAAAGCGATTGTTCAAAAGTGCCGTTGAGAATAGCCTTTTCATTTTCCATGAATATCCGAACGGCTTCCTGAATCAAGGTGTTGATGGAAATGGCTCTCAGGTAGGCAACACGTTCATCGAGAAATTGCAAACCCGTGTATTTTTGTGTATCAATCTGACCAGCGACGAGTTTGATTAAGTATTCGAGCGCGAATTCTTCAGGTATCCATCCGAGGTTGATGCCGTCTTCAAAATCGATGAGTGTATAACAAATATCATCGGCAGCTTCTACCAAATAGGCTAATGGATGTCTTGCAAATGATTTCGATTCTCTTAGGTTTTGGTCTAATCCGAGCTCGGAAGCCAGATCTTCAAAAAAAGCTTTTTCAGTTTGAAAAAAGCCAAATTTTTTATCAGCCACATGGGGTGTCGGTTTGTGCGGCAATGAAGCCTTAGGATACTTGATAAATGCACCGAGTGTGGCGTAAGACAATCGAAGACCGCCTTTTTCTTGTCCGTGACGTGTCAGAATTCGGAGTCCGTTCGCGTTTCCTTCAAAGTGTGTAAGATCGTGCCATTGGGCATCGGTGAGTATGTTTTTATAGATTTGTCCTGCTCCATTGCTAAAAAAATGACCAATCGCTTTTTCTCCCGAATGGCCAAATGGCGGATTGCCAATGTCATGTGCCAATGCGGCAGAGGCGGTAATGCTTCCGAAATCATTTGATTGGTAACCCAAAATTTCTCTTAAAGACGGGTGCTTTTCCAGTATTTTTTTACCGGCACTTCTGCCCAGTGAGCGAGCCACTACCGACACTTCAAGGCTGTGGGTAAGCCGGGTGTGAACAAAATCGGTTTTTGACAGCGGAATGACTTGTGTTTTGTCTTGCAACAATCGGAAAGGTGCTGAAAATACGATACGGTCATAGTCAACATCAAAGCCCAAACGGGTATCGTCTTGTTCTGTGCGGAGTCTTTTGTGCTTATCGCCGTAACGTTTTAAAGAAAGTAATTGATCCCACTTCATTTTTTCAGGATTGATTCATATGAAAATTAAAGACAAAAATAGCTTTTTAAATGCTTAAAAGCGAACAGAAAACGCCCTTAACAAAGTTAACATTAACCTAACATTTTAATGAAGGAGGTTTAATGTGGGGTTAACTCAGACTTTACGGTGGTGTATTTCCTTTGCCACGAACAAAAATGAAAACAGAATTTTCTGATGAAAAATATTATACTAACCATTTTTCTTTCTATTACAGCATTCGGATTTGCTCAGCAAGCCATCATCAAAGGGGCAGTGAATGACAAAGATGCTGACAACCAAACCTTGCCTTTTGCAAACGTACAAATAAAAGGGACTA
>PHDQ01000164.1 GCA_002841025.1 Bacteroidetes bacterium HGW-Bacteroidetes-13
CTCCAAAGCACCTTTTCGAGCCATTCCGGTGAATTGTAAGTACTGATGATGACAGAAGTTTTCATGTTTAGTTTTATTTAGTTTAATGCGAAACTACTGCCTAATGTTTAACTTTGCGACGGGTTAACCTTAATTTGATGAAAACACAAAGCAGACCTAAAATAAGTGCGTTGCTCATTACCTACAATGAGATTATACACATCAGAGAAGTACTTGAAAACCTCTCTTTTGCCGACGAAATCATCGTGGTAGATTCGTTCAGTACCGATGGCACGGCGGAAGTAATCAAAAAATTTGAAGATGTGAAATTAGTCCAACGTCCTTTTAAAAATTTTACAGATCAGCGCAATTTTGCTAGTACTTTGGCTTCATACCCGTGGATATTGTTTATAGATGCCGATGAGCGGATGCCTCAAAACTTAATTAATGAAGTGCTTGACACCGTTTCAGACCCGAATGCCAAAGCAGCTTACTTTATGAAACGCAATATCTTTTTCAACGGGAAGCAACTTCGCTTCGGGGGTCGTCAAAAGGACAAGATTCATCGATTGTTTCAAAAGGAAAAAGCTTTTTACCGATTGGATTTATTGGTACATGAAAAACTCGAAGTATCCGGAAAAACTGGTATTTTGAATAATTTTTTGATTCACTATCCCTATAAAAATTTTGCGCACTATGAAGCCAAAAGAAACCTCTACGCAAAACTGAAAGCACAAGAACTTTTTGATAACAAACTGAATCCAAATCCGTTTCATTTTTATGTTAAACCAATCGTTAAATTTATACAGCACTATATTTTCAAGTTAGGCTTTTTAGATGGATATTCGGGTTTGGTTTTGAGTTGGTTAAATGCGAAGTACGTTTACAAAAGATACATATATTTAAAAGAAATTTATCATGGAGATGCAACAGGAAATTGAAAATGCACTAAAAATTATGATAGCGGGCGGAATCATTCTCTACCCGACTGATACCATTTGGGGCATCGGTTGCGACGCGACCAATCCGGCTGCCATATCGAGAATTTATAAACTCAAACAACGCACCGAATCCAAAAGCATGATTTGTTTGGTCAACGGTGAGCGTTTGCTCTATCAAATCTTTGACAAAATCCCCGAAACGGCTTGGCAAATCATGGAACTTTCCGAAAAGCCCACAACTTTGGTGTTGGACAAACCCAGAAACATCGCCAAAAATCTCATAGCGGAAGACAACACTTTGGGTGTGAGAATGATCAAAGAACCTTTTTGTTTTAAGTTGATAGAGCGACTCAAAAAACCTTTGGTGTCCACTTCGGCCAATCTGTCCGGAATGCCTTCGCCGCGCTCCTTTCAAGAAATAAGCCCCGAAATTTTAAAAGGGGTGGACTATGTTGTAAATTTGCACCGCGATAAAATTTGCAACCAAGCTTCCACCATCATCAAATTGACCTTGGACAATCAAGTGAAAATTATTCGAAAGTAATGGTGTTGGCTAACAATAAAAACAAACCTTGTTTTAAATCTTTTTGACAACCGATGATTGGTTGTTCTTACGACTATTTGAATGAAGAATCAAAATTATAAAGAAGCACTCAATCTGCCCATTTTTAAAACCATCTCTGAGGCAACAGACGAATTGGCTTTAGATTCTTATGTGATAGGCGGTTTTGTGCGCGATTATTTGTTGCAAAGAAACATACCGAAAGACATTGATGTGGTTGCCATCGGCAGCGGCATTGATTTGGCGAAGCAGGTAGCTGCCAAACTTCCGGGGAAACCAACGGTGCAGGTTTTTAAAAACTTCGGTACGGCAATGATTAAAACCGCCGATTTGGAAATTGAATTTGTCGGGGCGCGAAAAGAAAGCTATGACCGAGGCAGTCGCAAACCTGCGGTAGAAAACGGCACACTCGAAGACGATCAACTTCGCCGCGATTTTACCGTGAATGCGATGGCATTTTCTTTAAACAAAAGAAATTTTGGCGAATTGCTCGATCCTTTTTCCGGAATCGCAGATTTGGAAGCCAGCATATTGCGGACACCGACCAATCCGGATATAACTTTTTCCGACGACCCACTTCGCATGATGCGCGCCATCCGTTTTGCCGCGCAATTGCATTTTGTGATTGACACCGAGGCTTTTCAAGCCATTAAAAGAAACTGCGAACGCATTCGGATTGTATCGAAAGAGCGCATCGTCGATGAACTTAACAAAATATTACTGACTGAAAAACCTTCCGTTGGCTTTTTGTTGCTTTATCAGAGCGGTTTACTTCCGATTATTTTACCCGAACTGACCGCACTCCAAGGAATAGAAGAAATAGAAGGGCAACGACATAAAGACAATTTTTACCACACCCTCGAAGTGGTTGACAACATCGCTCAAAACACCGATGATCTTTGGTTGCGTTGGGCGGCTTTGCTACACGATATCGGGAAAGCACCCACCAAAAAATTTCAAGAGCCTGTCGGGTGGACATTTCACGGACATGAATTTGTGGGTTCAAAAATGGTTTATAAATTGTTTAAAAGAATGTGTTTGCCTTTGAACGAGAAAATGAAATTTGTCCAAAAAATGGTGTTGCTCAGTTCGAGACCCATCGTACTTTCACAAGATATAGTGACCGATTCTGCCGTTCGCCGACTTATTTTTGACGCAGGAGAAGACATCGAAAGCCTGATGATTTTGTGCGAAGCTGATATCACGACCAAAAACCCAAATCGATTCAAAAAATATCATCAGAATTTCAAAGCGGTTCGGCTGAAAATTGAAGAAGTAGAAACGCGCGATCATGTTCGAAATTTTCAACCACCCGTAAGTGGTGAACTCATCATGGAAACCTTTGGAATTTCACCATCCAAGGAGATTGGAATCATCAAAGATGCCATCAAAGAAGCTATATTGGAAGGCATCATCCCCAACGAATATGAAGCGGCATTTCAATACATGCTTGAGAAGGGACATGAATTAGGTTTAAAAAAATCCTAATTTTAGTCAATTATCCGGTTTTATAACGACCTATTGGGTAATTTTGACTAAACCTGATAATTTAAAAATGTACAGACACTATAAACGGTACTTGATTGCAGAAATGCTTTTTCTCTTTCTGATTATCCCCTTGAGTTTTTTGCTTTATTATCCGACGACCATCAAGGTCATCCTGACATTGGTTTCGTTTATCTATGTGGTTGCTTTGATTTTTAGAAATCGGTCCAGAATCAGAGAAACCAAAAAAACCATCAATTGGCGAAAGTTTTGGATAAATACGGGTTTAAAATTCTTCGGATTGGCTGTTCTTACTATCATCGGTGTGTATTTTTACAATTCCGAACTCTTGTTCAAAATCGTCAGGGAGCGACCGGTTATTTGGGTAAAAATTCTTTTTATTTACAGTTTATTGTCTGTCTATCCGCAGGAAGTTATCTATCGGGTATTTTTCTTTTCCCGTTACGAACGACTTTTTCGCGACAAAAGACTGCTCATTTTTGTAAACGGACTCTTCTTTGCCGCGGCGCATGTTTTTTTTAGAAACGAATTTGTGTTGCTGCTCACTTTCTTTGGCGGAATGTTTTTTGCCTACACCTATCACAAAACCCGCTCAACTTCCATGATTTTTATCGAACACACACTCTATGGCTATTGGATTTTTACCGTTGGCTTGGGTGGACTTTTGGGTTTTCCCAGTTAATTATCCAACTTCATTCAACACTTTAGAAATAAAACATTTGTATTTTTGTCCAATTCTTTTTTTAAAATAAATATACGATTATGAGTTCATTCGACATTGCTATCATTGGTTCCGGTCCCGGTGGATACGTTTCTGCCATTCGTTGCGCGCAGTTGGGTTTTAAAACCGCCATCATAGAAAAATACAGTACATTGGGAGGTACTTGCCTGAACGTAGGTTGTATTCCCTCCAAAGCCTTACTCGACTCTTCGCACCACTACCACGATGCCATCACCCACTTCAAAGAACACGGAATCGATATTCCCGGCGATGTCAAAATCAATCTCGAGCAGATGATAGCCCGCAAACAAGCAGTGGTCGATCAGACTTGCAGTGGTGTCAAATTTTTGATGGACAAAAACAAAATTACCGTTTTCGAAGGCCTCGGCAGTTTTAAAGATGCCACACATGTTGACATTGCAAAAGCTGATGGTACAACAGAAACCATCGAAGCCAAAAACATCATCATTGCCACAGGTTCAAAACCCGCTTCTTTACCCTTTATCAAATTGGACAAAGAGCGCGTAATTACTTCAACGGAAGCACTCAAACTCAAAGAAATCCCCAAACATTTGGTCATTATTGGCGGTGGTGTCATCGGTTTGGAGTTGGGGCAGGTCTATCTCCGATTGGGCGCGCAAGTTTCGGTTGTCGAATTTTTAGACCGCATACTTCCGGGTATGGATGGGGCAATTTCCAAAGAAATGACCAAGATTCTGAAAAAGCAAGGCATGAAATTTTATACCCAACACAAAGTCACGGCTGTTGAGCGCAAAGGCAAAGAAGTTTTGGTCAAAGCAGATGATAAAACTGGGAAAAATGTCGATTTCACCGCCGATTATTGTTTGGTTGCCGTAGGAAGAAAACCCTATACGGAAGGATTAAACCTGAAAGCAGCCGGAGTGAAAGCGACCGAGCGCGGGCAAATAGACGTAAACGAGCATTTGCAAACCAATGTGTCAAACATTTATGCCATCGGCGATGTTGTGCGAGGAGCCATGTTGGCACACAAGGCAGAAGAAGAAGGTGCGATGGTTGCGGAAATTTTAGCCGGACAAAAACCGCATATCGATTACAATCTGATTCCGGGTGTCGTCTATACTTGGCCGGAAGTTGCGGCGGTTGGAAAAACGGAAGAAGAACTCAAAGCAGCCGGTGTCGAATTCAAAGCAGGTTCATTCCCGATGCGTGCTTTGGGTCGGTCTAGAGCAAGTATGGATACGGATGGTTTTGTAAAAATATTGGCAGATGCCAAGACCGATGAAGTGCTCGGCGTACACATGGTAGGTGCCCGCGTCGCCGACCTGATTGCAGAAGCGGTGACAGCCATGGAATTCAGAGCTTCGGCAGAAGATATTTCCCGCATGAGCCACGCACATCCAACTTACGCCGAAGCGGTAAAAGAAGCAGCTTTGGCCGCTACCGATAACAGAGCGTTGCATGTGTGAGGAAACTTCAAACCTGGTAATATTAAATTCAAAACGGTGGCATCGACTCCGACGCTTCGGAGTTCAGCCACCGTTCTAAATAACAATCTCGTTTTAAGTCCCTTCAAATTTGGGGGGATAATTTTTATTTAAACCCAAATACTTCCAATCCCTTGTGGCTTATTTTGATGGCTTCGAGCGGTTTAAGATCGAAGGTGTTGTCTTGTTCCACCATGTAATATTTCATGCCGGACAATTTTTTTTGCGCAAGAATTTTAGCAAAATCGATGTGTCCTTTTCCGACAGGTGCAAATTTTCCTTCATCATCCATGTCTTTCACATGCCAGATTTTAAAGCGACCCGG
>PHDQ01000165.1 GCA_002841025.1 Bacteroidetes bacterium HGW-Bacteroidetes-13
GACCCTGCCTTAGGAAGATGGATGAACCTCGACCCACTTGCTGAGTTGATGAGAAGGCACTCGCCATACAATTATGCGTTTGACAACCCTGTCTATTTTATTGATGCGGATGGGGAGATGCCAATTGGTATCGGAGAAATAGATGAAGAAAAAAACTTTATTCCGATTAAACCTGAATCCAACACAATAACTTCTACTGTTGTCAATAACAGTGGAGTGATAATAGACCACAAAGATGATGGAGATGATAATATTTATTTGAACGAAAGAAGTGGAAATAATATAATTGGGACCGAGCAACAGGGAAGGACATATGAAGTAGGAAGTTATTTAAGAGTTGGGCAACATACCTGAAAATTCGTATCCACAAAAGGTTTAGTAGTTAAATTTAAAATAAAATCATAAATTTGATTGTTGAACTAAACACAAACGAATATTAATGGAATTTGAAAAAATATACATCTATCGAATGACGCATATCGATAATATTCCTAATATTCTAAAAAACGGAATTACTCACAAAAATTCCCCAAATTCTAATCCAAATTTTATTCCTATCGGCGATGTTAGTTTGATTGACACTAGAAGTACTAAAAGGGTAATTATTGATAATGGAGATATCCTAAACTTTAATGCGCCAAGTATAATTTTAGGAAATTTTATTCCTTTTTACTTTGGTATTAAAATGCCAATGTTGTTTGTAATTCAAAATGGTGGTAACTTTGTTGAAAAAGCAACACCAGCGGAAAATGTTATATATTTAGCTTGTCCTATTAACAATATTATTGAATCTGGTGGAGTTTATTATTTTAGTGACGGTCACGCTACAGATAGTTTGACTTCATTTTACGATAGCACTAAAATCAATGAGTTGCCAAATATTATAGATTGGGATTCTATAAAAGCCCCTTTTTGGGGAGGACAGGAAAATCTAAATATAAAGAGAAAAAAACAAGCTGAATTTTTAGTTTCAGACGATTTACCTGCTAACTTTATAATTGGATTTTGTTGTTCTAATGAGGACACTAAAATCAAATTAATCGATATGGGAATTAAAGAAGAAAAAATTAAGGTAATCCCTAATGCCTATTATTAAATATTTAAAATTATGATTAACTACGTTACTGGAAACATATTGGACAGTGAAGCTCAAGCTATAGTAAATACAGTTAATACTGTAGGAGTTATGGGTAAGGGAATTGCTTTGCAATTTAAAAAGGCGTATCCTAACAATTACAAATCATATTCATTAGCTTGTAAAAACAAAGAGGTTGTAGTTGGTAAAATGTTTCTAACAACTGATAGTAATATTAGTTCTGGGGAAAAAATTATAATCAATTTCCCTACAAAACAAAATTGGAGAAAACCATCCGAGTATATTTATATAGAAGAAGGATTAGACGACTTATTAGATGTTATAAAACAAAATCAAATTAAAAGTATAGCTATTCCACCACTTGGAGCAGGAAATGGTGGTTTAAAATGGGAAAAAGTAAAAAAAATAATTGAAGATAAATTAAGTAGTCTTAATATTGAAATATTTGTTTATGAACCAACATCTCAAATTGTAGAAAAACTCAAAAAAGAAAGAGTTAAATTGACTGATGCCAGAGCTTTATTATTGTATGTTCTCTATGATTTAGTAAAAAATGGAGAGTACGTTTCTGAATTTTCAAGTGAAAAAGTTAGTTATTTTTTACAAAGGTTTGGTGCGAAACAATATTTTAAACTACAATTTGCCCCAAATTTTTATGGACCATATTCTGGAAAAGTAAGATATGTTTTAAATGCTCTTAATGGCAGTTATATTATGGGATATAGTGATATGGACAAAAAGCCGTTTGAACCACTAACTATAGTTGCCGATGGCTTTAACGAAGTAAAAAGACATATTGAGAACAAACCTGAATTAAAGATAATTGCGAAAAACACAACAAATTTTTTAAATGGATTTTATTCAGATTTCGCACTTGAATTACTTTCCTCGATTGATTTCATAGCATCTAAAGAGAAATCATTTGACAAACAAGTTATTTCTAAAAAATTAAGTGAATGGAGCGACAGAAAACAAAGTATGTTTTCGAACCCAAAATACATTGACATATCAATTAGACACTTACAAAGTACTCGAATATAAAACTAAAAAAAAGTACGATTGCCCAACAGTGGCTATAAGTAATTGCTTGCCTGCCTGTCGGCAGACAGGTTTTCGCCTACTTCTGAAAATCCTCGCAGATTTTCAGTTTGGTGTGTACTTGCTAAGTTAACCGCTAAACCACGCAACTACTCATAGCCGAGACCGGTAGCGATATAAATTTGGATGCGTATGACAGGTTGCCATTTACTTTTAGTTGGAATTTGGGGAAATTATTAGAAGTCCTACGCAACCACAAATCCTTTACTTTTGGGGAGCTGATTTTTTAGAAAGAGCCCCAATTAAAATAGGTTCTTGGTTTAAACGATTGTTTAAATCTAAAGGGGAAATTAATGCCGGCAGTTTAAAAGAATTAAAAGCTTTAATTAGAAAATTATCAAAAGATGGTGCTCCCGATATCACTCAAAAAGAATTAAATAAATTAGAAAAGCTTGTCAAAGAATTTGGAGGAACTGTAAGACGTGATTTAAATCCAATAAGAAAAGCCAGAGGAAGACTTGATCCACATGTTCAAATTGAAGATTTAGGGAAAAGCGTGGAAAGTAGAAAAATATTTATTAAAAAAGGAGTTAATTAATAAAATGGAAAATAATATTGCTAAACAAGCTATAGAAGTTTTTTTAAGACTTTTCTCAGCTAAAGTTGAAATTGAGGATACTAGTAGTGTCTATATTTACTACGGAGTCTGCTCTTGGGAAGATGACGAAGACACCCAAGACATTAAATGGATAAACATTTATAATGATGAGGCGTTACTAATATTAAAAAAAATTTGCTTGTTTGTGAGTGATAATAACCTTAATCACAATGACAAAATAGTTGTTTCAGAGGAGATTTTAAGAAATAAATTGTCGAACCATAAATGGAGTGATTATGAAATTGATATAGGGCTTGAAATATTAATGTCTTTTGATGTATTAATGTATGATGATGGTGAGTATGCAGATTGCTTTCTTCTCCATTTTTGATTATTCCCCTCGATTTCCGCCACTCCCACGCCCCCGAAGCATCGGGGCTCTTGCGTGGTAAAGCATCCGGTAACTAACAACCCGATGGCACGGATATGTCCTCGTCAAGCTAGCGCCCCCCCGACAATTCGGGATGCAAACCGTACCCAGCACGGGAGCAAATAAGCCGCACAAAATGTTTTCCGCGCCATAAAACCAAGATCTTTGTCAAAGTTTCAAACTTTCACAAAGGTTGACTCGGAAATACTTGATTATAATTTTTTCAACATCCACACCGGGCAAGAGCAATGTCCCGTGTCTCCCATCGGGTGATCGATGTATTCAAAACCGAATTTTCTATACAGTTTTTGGGCATCTTTCATAAACGGCATGGTCTCTAAATAGCAGGCATCAAACCGAAAACTTTTGGCCTTGTCCAAACACAATTGAATCATTTTAGCGCCGAGTCCTTGTCCACGTGCCGCCGGCAAAAAGTACATTTTTTGCAACTCGCAGATGTTTTCATCCGATGCATCTAATTGCTTGATTCCTGCGCCGCCAATGATTTTCCCGTCTTTTTCTACCACAAAATAAACCGAACGCGGCGTTTGATAAACCTGATACAACCGGTCTAAAAAGGCATCTTCGTAAGCCGTCCCTTTTTTCGGGTAACCGATCGGATCAAAAAGTTCCTCAAAGACAGATCGAATGGCGTGAGCAATTCCCGCGTTGTCTTTTTCTGTGATTTCTCTGATGGTAATTGCCGATTGATTCATATTCCTTGTATTTTTGTGATGTGAAGATAAAAGAAAAATACCTAAATCGATGCATCGAAATTGCCGCAAATGGATTGGGCACAACCTATCCGAATCCGATGGTGGGTGCGGTGGTTGTCTATAACCATCAAATCATTGGTGAAGGTTGGCATCGCAAAGCAGGCGAACCACATGCCGAAGTGTTGGCAATCAACGCGGTGGCTAACCCGGAGCTGCTTTCAAAAGCAACGATTTATGTGAGTTTGGAACCCTGTAATCACTTCGGAAAAACGCCACCCTGCGCCGATTTGATTATCGAAAAAGGCATCAAAAAAGTGGTCGTCGGCTCGGTTGATCCGAATGAAAAAGTAGCCGGTCGAGGCATTAAAAAATTGATGGAAGCCGGCTGTGAAGTCCGTGTTGGTGTACTCGAAAAAGCCTGTAACCAACTCAACAAACGATTTTTCACTTTTCATCTCAAAAAGCGACCTTTTGTCATCTTGAAATGGGCCGAAAGTGCCGATGGATTTATGGCTCCTCTGCATAAAAACGAAAACCGCCCGGTCTGGATTAGCAACCCGCAATCGCGACAATTGGTACACAAATGGCGAACCGAAGAGCAAGCCGTTTTGGTAGGAACGCAAACCGTGCTGTCCGACAATCCGCAGTTGAATGTAAGAGATTGGACGGGAAACCCACCCGTTCGGATAGTGATTGACCGAAATTTGTGCATCCCGAAAAATCTTTCGGTTTGGGACGGAAGTCAGAAAACAATTTTTATGGTGGATAAAAACCTGACTATGCCCAACCTGTCCGCTAATATTCATTTTGAGGGCATCGACTTTTCAGAAAATGTAGCTGAACAAATCGCAGCAGTACTTTACAAACATCAATTGCAATCGGTTATTATCGAAGGCGGCAGAAAAACCCTGCAATCATCTATCGATGTCGGTCTTTGGGATGAAGCCCGTGTTTTTACGGGAAATATTTTGTTGAAAGACGGCGTTCCCGCACCGAAATTTTCAGGAAATTTGAAAAGTGAAGAATGCATAAAAGAAGATAAATTAAGAATTTACACACATGACGATTAAAAATATCATATTCGATTTTGGCGATGTGTTTATCAACCTCGACAAACCCGCCACTTTTCGGGAAATGCAAAAATTAGGTTTGTCCGAACTTACCGCAGAAATGGATGCCGCCAACAAAGCCTATGAAAAAGGAGAAATTTCTACGCAGGGTTTTATCAACTTTTACCAGAATCACTTTCCCAATCTGACAGAACATCAATTGGTTTCCGCTTGGAATGCCATTATTTTGGATTTTCCGCCTCATCGGCTCAACTTTTTAAAACAATTGCAACAACAGGCAAAACATCGCATTTTTTTGTGGAGCAACACCAACGCGCTTCATCTTGAGCGGGTGCAGGAAGTGATGGGACGAGCGGATTATCAAACTTTTTTGGGCTGTTTTGAAAAACACTATTTCTCCCACGAACTCGGGATGCGCAAACCCGAACCGATTTGTTTTACAAATATTTTGGAGGAACAAAACCTTCATCCAAAGGAAACGCTTTTCATCGATGACACCACTGAAAACAC